>DAHUXX010000020.1 GCA_027306955.1 Acetobacteraceae bacterium
GACGGCACCGAGGTCGAGATCGTCGATACGGACGCGGAAGGAAGGATTGCGCTCGCCGACGCCCTGGTGTGGACGCGACGGCGGTTCTCCCCGCGGCTGATGGTGGACGCCGCGACGCTGACCGGCAGCATCGTGACGGCACTCGGCCACCACCGCGCCGGCCTGTTCTGCGACAATGATACCCTCGCGGAACGGCTGCTCGCGGCGGGCGAGGCCACCGGCGAGACGCTGTGGCGGATGCCGCTGGGCGGCGGCTACCGAGCGGACCTGAAATCCGACATCGCGGACCTGCGCCACTGCCGGCCGGAGCGGATGCAACCCGACGCCTGCCATGCGGCGAGCTTCCTGCAGCATTTCGCGGGCGAGACGATCTGGGCGCATCTCGATATCGCGGGCGTGGAGGCGCACGAGGAGGCGGATGAGGAGCACACCGCTGGTCCGACCGGCTTCGGCGTGCGGCTGCTCGACGCGCTCGCCGCCAGGTACGAAGCCGATGAGCGGGGGCCGATGAGCGGGGGCGGATGGCTGAGATCGGCTTTTACCACCTGACGCGCACGGGGCCGGACCAGGCGCTGCCGCAACTGCTCGGGCGCACGCTGGCCGCCGGCGAACGCGCGGTGGTGCGCGTCGGGTCCGAGGAACGGCTCGAGGCGCTGGACGCGGCGCTTTGGCTGGTCGCGGAGCCGGACTGGCTGCCGCACGGCTCGAGCCGCACGGGCGACGCCGACCTGCAGCCGATCTGGCTCACCACCGAGGACCCCGGGCCGGACGGGGCACCGAACGGCGCCCGCTTCCTGTTCGTGATCGACGGGACGACGAGCGCCAGGCTCGATGCCTTCACCCGCGTGTTCGACCTGTTCGACGGCGCCGATCCCGCGGCGGTCGAGGCCGCGCGGGCGCGCTGGGCCACGGCCAGGGAGGCCGGGCACACGCTCGCCTACTGGCAGCAGACGCCGCGCGGCTGGGAAAAGAAGCGCTAGATGTCGAGCGTCAGCGTGCCGCGCATCACCGGCGCGCAGGCGCCGCCGATGCGGGTCTCGGCAACGGCTCCGTTGCGCTTCTGTACCGTTGCCTCGAGCAGGCTGGGGCGGCCCATCTCCTCGCCCTGGATGATGGGGTAGCGCCACTGGCCCTCCCGCGCGGGTTCGAGATCGGCGAGCAGGGCGGCGAGTGCCGCGCCGGCGCTACCGGTCGCGGGCTCCTCGACGATACCGTGCAAGGGCGAGAACATACGCGCGCGCAGGGCACCTGGTCCGCGCTCCCGATCGTGCACATAGAGCATGATCGCGTCGGTGCCGATGGGCAGCAGGTCGCGAGCGAAAAGCCCGGCGCGCGGCGCGGCCTTCGTCAGTCCGTCACGGCCCGCCAGCTCGACGCAGAGGAAAGGCAGCCCGACCGAGTCGACCTCTGGTTGATGCGATGCCGTCACGATCTCCGAGGCGGCGAGCCCGAGACAGGCGGCCGCGGCGTCCGGTGCAAGCGTCCTGCCCCGCGTGAGGCCCACGGGCGCGGTGAGCTCGGCGCCGGCGACGTGCCCGGCCTCGCGGCGGACGCGCACCGCCACCAGCCCCGCCTTTTCCTCGAAGCGCAGCACCTCGCCCGCCGCGCGGCCGAACAGGCTTCCCATGGCAGCGACCGCGTAGCCGGTGCCGACATTCGGGTGCCCGGCGAAGGGCAACTCGGCCCTTGGCGTGAAGATGCGCACCTCGGCCGTGTTCGCGCCGTCGCGCGGCGGCAGGACAAAAGTGGTCTCGGAATAGTTGAACTCGCGGGCAATGATCTGCATCGCCGCCGTGTCGAGCCCGCGCGCATCCGGGACCACGGCCAGCGGATTTCCGCCGAACCGTTGCGATGTAAAAACGTCGAGGGTGAGGTAGGCGATCTCTCTCATGCCAGGAACACTCATGCCAGAAACACTCATGCCAGAAACACTCATGAGAGGAACTCCGGGATCAGGGGCAGCAGCGAGGCGACGAGCAGGATCGCCATCGTGACGTTGAAGATACGCAATCGGGTGCCGGTGAGATAGCGCCCGAGCCCATGCCCGGCGGCGGCCCAGGTGCCGACAAGGGGCAGCGTCACGCACAGGAAGACCAGCGCGATCACCAGCGCCGAGAGCCAGACGGAACCCGCGATGGCATGGGTCGCAACCACGGTGACGGCGACCATCCAGGCCTTCGGGTTCACCCACTGGAACAGCGCCGCCTGCAGGAAGGTGAACGGGCGCGGCGCGGCGGCCCCGCGGTCCTCGCCCGGCGCGGTGCTGCGCGCGATCGCCCAGGCAAGCCAGACCATCCAGGCCATGCTGGCAAGAGCGAGGACGCGGCGCAGCAGCGGAAGCGCAACGAACACGGCGCCGAGCCCAAGCCCCACGAGCAGCAGCATGATCGCGAAGCCGACACCCACGCCGCCGATATGCGGCACGGTGCGCCGCAGGCCGAACCGCGCGGCGGAGGCGGTGACCATGACGTTGTTGGGGCCGGGCGTCGCCGCCATGACGATGGCGAACAGCAACAGGCCGGCGAAACCGGCGTTCATCCGACGGCCGGTTGCGCTGTGGCCGCGGCGATGATAACGTTACTACGAATTGACATGAAAACTGATAACAGTACCGCGCGCATCGCGCAAGCCCTGCGCAGCCGCGCCGCCGCCCTCCCGCCCGGAGCCGTCCTGCCCTCGGTACGCGCGCTGATGCGCGAGATGGGGGTAGGCCCGGCGACGGTGCAGCAGGCGCTGCACGCGCTCGCGCGCGAAGGGGTGCTGGAATCCTTCCCCGGCCGCGGCACCTTCGTCGCCGGCGCGCCAGCGGCGCCGGAGGGCGGCGATACGCTGTGGCAGACCCTCGCCCTCGGCCCGGCGCGGGCCGGGGCCGCGGACCTGCTCGCCTTGTCGGAGGTACCGCCCGCGGGGACCTTCCCGCTCAATGTCGGCTACCTGCCGCCGGAATTGCGCGCGACCTCGCTGCTCAACGCCGCCGCCGCGCGCGCGCTGCGCCAGCCAGGCGTCTGGGACCGAATGCCCGGCACCGGGCTGCCTACGCTGCGCCGCTGGTTCGCCGGCGCGATCGGCTGCCCGGAGCACGAGGTGATCGTCTGCCCGGGCACGCAACCGGCGCTGGCCGCGGCGTTCCAGGGCCTTGCGGCACCGGGATCGAGCGTGCTCATGGAAAGCCCGACCTATCTCGGTGCGCTGCTCGCAGCCCGCGCCTCGGGCCTGGTGCCGGTGCCGGTGCCCACCGATGCCGGGGGCGTGCGGCCAGAGCCGCTGGAGGCGGCGCTGCGCGAAAGCGGCGCGCGCCTGCTCTACCTCCAGCCGACGCACGCCAACCCCACCGGCGCCTCGCTCGCACCCGCGCGGCGCGCCGCGGTGATGGCGCTCGCGCGCCGGTACGGGCTGTTTATCCTGGAGGACGACTGGGCACGGGATTTCGGCTTCGAGGCCACGCCGCCGCCGCTGGCGGCCGACGATCCCGAGGGGCACGTCATTCTGTTGCGTTCGCTCACCAAATGCGCGGCGCCGGGCCTGCGCGTCGGCGCGTTGCGGGTGCGTGGTGCCGCGTTCGAGCGGCTGCGCGCGGCGCGCGTGGCGGTGGATTTCTTCGTCCCCGCCCTGTTGCAGGAAACCGCGCTCACCTTGCTGACCGCGCCGAGCTGGCCCAGGCATCTGCGGCGGCTACACGCGGCGTTGCGGGCGCGGCGGGACGCGCTGGCGGCCTCGTTGCGCGAACGCCTCGGCGATTCCTGCCTCGACGCGTTGCCCTCGGGCGGGCTGCATCTCTGGCTGCGCCTGCCTGGCGACGCCGATGACGAGGCCGTCGCGCGTGCCGCCGCGCGACGCCAGGTGCTGGTCTCCGCGGGGCGCGCCTGGTTTCCGGCGGAGGCCACGGAGCCCCGCCTGAGGCTCAGCTTCGCCGCGGTCGATCCGGCCAACGCCGCGACGGTCGCCGGCCGGATCGCCGAGGCGGTGCGGGAGGCCTGAGCCTCAGCGCGGCGCACGGTGGGTCGCGACCCAGTCCGCCTGCGCCGGCGAAAGGCCGAGATCCTTGAGCATCCGCTCGTCGCGCGCGGCCAGCCGCGGACGCGCGAGCTGGTTGGCGGCCCGGGACAACACCCGGCCGATGACGCCCAGCCTCTTGCTGGTGATGATACGCATGGAACCCTCCGTCCTTTCGCTTTCGCACCGGAAATTGGGACGACAAGGCCATAAACCAAACTATTTGATTTGATTCCATAAATCAGACATTCTTATTTTATGCCGCCGCCCCGCGCGATCGACCCAGACCTGCTGCGCAGCTTCACCTGCATCGCGGAGGAGGGCAGCTTCACCCGCGCCGCCCTGCGCGTGGGGCGCACGCAGGCTGCCGTCTCGATGCAGATGCAGCGGCTGGAGGAACTGCTCGGCGTGCGCGTGCTGGTACGCAGCAAGGGCGGCAGCGTGGGACTCACCGCGCATGGGCGGTTCCTGCTCGACCGCGCGCGCGACATGCTGGCGGCGAATGACGGCATCTGGAACGCCTTCCGCGAGCCGGCGGTCGCGGGCACGGTGCGGCTCGGCACGCCGGACGATTACGCGCTGCGCTGGCTGCCGCCCATCCTGCGCGGCTTCGCCGACAGCCACCCGGCCGTGGAGGTCGATGTCGTATGCATGGAATCCGGCGCGCTGGTCGAGAAGCTCCGCGCGGGCGAGCTGGACCTGACGCTGGCGACCGAGGGCGCGGCGCCGCGCGGCTGGCCGGCGCTGGAGCTGTGGCGCGGCCCCCTGGGCTGGGTGACGGCCGAGAATGCGGCGCCGCACGGCGTGCCGCCGCATCGCATGGACCCGCTGCCCCTGGCCCTGGCGCAGAAGGACAGGCCCGGGCGCTGCTCCTGGCGAGGTGCGGCGCTGGCGGCACTCAACACGGCGGGGCGGCGCTGGCGGATCGCCTATACCTCGGACACGCAGATCGGCACGCACGCCCCGGTGCTGGCGGGGCTTGCCATCACCGTCTCCATGCTCGCCTGGCTGCCGGAGGGGCTCCGGCCGCTGCGCCCGGACGAGGGCCTGCCGCCATTGCCGGAGTTTTCCATCCTGCTCCTGCAGGCAAAGAACCCGGCGCAGCCGGTGACGGGCGCGCTCGCCCGTCACATCGCCGCGAGCTTCGGCGTCACGCCGCCGGGTGGTGCACCACCGGGATGAACTGGCGCAGATGCGACGCCAGCTCGTCGGCGGGCGTCTTGATCAGGTCCTTCTCGATCGTGCCGGCCAGGATCGCCCGCGCCGCCGGGCCGAGCCGCTCGCGCAGCACGGCCATGCTGTGCGCGGGCGCGACGACGACCAGCGCGTCCCAAGTCTCCGCGGCGACGGCGCCGTCGATCTCGCCGGCGATGAAGGCGGCGAATTTCTCCTTCTCCAGCTGCTTCGGGTCGTGCTTCGGCGTGATCGCGTGATGCGCGGAGGAGCCGGTGTGGAAGCTGGCGCCAGGCCCGTCGGAGCGCAACTCCGACGGGCGCTGATGCGCGGCGCTGGCCTCGACCACGCGGTCCTGGTGCAGCGTGTCGTGCGGCGTCTGCCGCAGGAAGCGCGCGTGCTCCCCGTCCGCGATCACGACCAGCAGGCGTTGCTGTTTCGCCATGGTGACCTCCACTTCGTCGTGAGAACGATGGAGCCCATAGCGTGACGCGGCAATGACCTGAGTCAAGCATCGCTTGACGCGGCGGAGGTTTCGCGGTTGGCTGCCGCCATGATCCGCACCGCCGCTTCCCGGTATTACCGCCCGCGTCACTGAACGCGGCAGGTCGGACTCACCCTCGACGATGCCGCCTCCGGGCGGCTTTTTGTTGTTCGGCGGCGGCGCAACCCCGCAAGGAAACGCCGCCCGATGTCCACCATCCCCTCCCTTCCCTCGCGTATCGGCCTCATCGGGCTTGGCGCGTTCGGCGCCTTCGCGCGGACGCACCTGGCGCGGCACTTCGAGGTCGTGGCGCACGATCCCGCGCGCGATGGCGCGAGCCTCGCCGAGGCGGCTTCCTGCGCCGTGGTGATCCTCGCCGTGCCGCTCGCCGCATTGGCGGACGTGGCGCGGGCGATCGCACCGGTGCTGCGGCCCGGCGCTCTCGTCGTCGATGTCTGCTCGGTGAAGTCGGCGCCGCTCGCGCTGCTGGACGCCATCCTGCCGGAACACGCGGATATCGTCGGCACGCACCCGCTGTTCGGGCCGCAGAGCGGGCGCGACGGGATCGCGGGCCTGCCGGTCGCCTTGTGCCCGGCGCGGCGCTGGCGGCGGCGGAGTCTGGTTGCTCGTTTTCTTGCCGAAACGCTCGCCCTCGACGCGGTGGTGCTCGGCCCGGAGGAGCACGACCGGCAGATGGCGACGGTACAGGGGCTCACGCATCTGCTGGCCAGGATCGTGCTGGAGATGGGCGTCGGCGACACGCGGCTGGCGACACCCACCTTCCGGCACCTGCTGCGCATGGTCGACACGGTGCGCCACGATTCCGAGGCGCTGTTTCGCACCATCCTCGACACCAACCCCCATGCCGCCTCCATGCGCGCGCGCTTCCGCGCCGCGGCAGACGCGGTGGAGGCGCGGCTCACGCAACCGGCAAAGGTGACGGCGTAGCGCCGCCGCTCAGGCGCCCGCTTCCAGCGCCTCCGCGGCTTCCAGCCACATGGTCTCGGCTTCCTCCTGCTCGCGCGCCAGGGCCGCGAGCTTCAGTTGCAGAACCGGAATATCCGCACCGCTGGCATAGGTGGAGGGGTCGGCAAGCCGCGCCTCGATCCTCGCGCGTTCGGCGGTGATGCGCACCAGCGCGGCCTCCGCATCCCGCGCCTTCCTGCGCAGCGGCGCCAGCACCGCGCGGGCCTCGGCGCGTTCGCGGCGCTGATCGTCGCGCGAGGCGGCTTGCTTCGTCTCGCGCGCGGGACGGGCTTCCTCGGCGAGCAGCGCGCGGTAGCTCTCCAGATCGCCGTCATAGGGCGCGACGGTGCCGTTTGCGACCAGGTAGAGCCGGTCGGCGACGAGTTCCACGAGATGCGGGTCGTGGCTGATCAGCACCACGGCGCCCGGGAACTCGGCGAGTGCGCGCACCAGCGCCTCGCGCGCGTCGATGTCGAGATGGTTGGTGGGTTCGTCGAGCACCAGGATCTGCGGCGCCTCGCGCGTGGCGAGTGCGAGCAGCAGCCGCGCCTTTTCACCGCCGGAGAGGCT
>DAHUXX010000171.1 GCA_027306955.1 Acetobacteraceae bacterium
ATGGCGTGGCGCCGGACGTCGCCGACCGCGTGCTCGACCCGCTGGCGATGGCGCGGAGCTGAACCCGCCCGCTCAGAGGATCGGCAGCAGAACCCGGCTCGGCCGCGCGGCGTCGGTGAACAGCGTGACGCGGGCGACGCGTTTCAGGCGGCCCTCGCCCTCGGGCTCGCCGCTCTGCGGGTTGACGTCGAATTTCGGGAAGTTGCTCGCCGCGATGTCGAGGCGGATGCGGTGGCCGGGCAGGAAGCGGTTGGCCGTCGGCATCAGCATCACGCGGATGCGGGTGACCGCACCCGGCGTGCGCAGGCGGGGGTGCGCATGGTCCTCGGCGTAGCGCAGGCGCACGATGCCGTCCGACAGCAGCATCGCGAAGCCGCGCGGATCGTCCGGTGTCGCGGGGTGCACGTCCACGAGCTTGGCGGTGATGTCGGCGTCCGGCGCGTCGATGGCGACGAAGAGTTCGACGGTGATCGGGCCGATGACGGTCACCTCCCGTTCCAGGGGCGGCGTCTGGAACACCAGCACGTCCGGGCGCGCGGCGAGCGGCAGGTAGGGCGGGCGGCAGCCGAGGAAGTCCGGCCGCTCCACCTGGTCGAAGGCGCCGGCGGTGGCCACGGGCTCGAGGCTGGAGAAGGCGCCGCCGATGGTGGGCACGGGATGCGCGGGATCGCTGAGCCAGGAGGTGGGCGCGTCGTCGGCACCCGGCGAGGCGGGCGCGAGCAGGCCGCCGCGGTGCAGGTGGAAGGGGCGGAAATCGACGCCGGGCGGCGGCCAGTCGGCGAAGGCGGACCAGGTTCCGCCATGGTCGAGGTACCCGGCCTGCGTCCGCCGCCCGCTGCCCCCGCCCATGACGAAGACGCGCGCGGCGGGCTCCGGGTTCGGTGAGCCTTCGATCGCGTGGCGGAAATGGCGCAGCCGGTAGGCCCGCCAGTCGCCGGCCCAGGAATCGACCGGCGCCTCGGGGCCGAAATCGACCTCGCCGAACACGCGCTCGCTGCGGTCGCCGTGCTTCCACGGGCCGAGGATGAGGCGCTGCGGGCCCCGCCCGGCGCGCCGCAGGCCGAGGTAGTTGGCGGGCGCGGTGAAGGTATAGGGGTCGTACCAGCTCGACATGTGCACGCAGTCGGCCGGTGCGTAGCTCGCGTGCCAGCCCTCTGCCCAAATGCCGAGTTGTTGCCAGAACGCATCGAAGGCGCCGTGCGTCCACTGCTCGAACAGGTAGGCCTCGTAGTCGGGGTGGTGGCGCAGCGGCGAGTGGCCGGGGCGCCAGGGCAGGGCGGTGAACCAGCCGCGGATATCCTCGGTCTTGAGCGCCGCGCGCAGCACCGGGTCGGCCTTGGCCTCCGGGCTCTCGATCGCCTGGCGGTGCGCCCAGGTCGCCTGCTTCAGCTCGAACGCGCCCCACTGGCGGATGCCGCCCTGCCAGGCATTGGCGAAGCCGCCGGAATCCAGCACCTGTGCCGCCAGCCCCGGCGGCGCGAGGCAGCCCAGCGCGGCCTGGGTATGCGCGGCGTAGGACAGGCCCATGGTGCAGATGCGCCCGTCGCACCACGGCTCCGCGGCGAGCCAGGCGCAGGTGTCGAACCCGTCCTCGCCGTCGGAGAGGTATTTGACGAAGCGCCCCTCGCTGCCGTGCCGCCCGCGCGTGTCCTGGTAGGCGACGGCGAAGCCCGCCTCGTTGAAATAGCGCGCCAGCCCCTCGCGCGTGATGGGCGTGCGGTCGGCCTCGGTGATCTCGCTGCGGCTGGTCTCGCCCCGCCCGTAGGGGGTTCGCTCGAGGATCACCGGGAACGGCCCGGCGCCTTCCGGCAGATGGATGTCGGTCGCGAGGCGTACCCTGTCGCGCATCGCCACCATCCGCGTTTCGGTCATCACGGTTCCTCGAGCTCGGTGGAAAGGGCGCGCAGTTCCGCGGTGTGCGGGTGCGTCGTGCGCCCGGCGCGCAACGCCTCGGCGGAGATCGTCTCCACCACCTTGCCCCCCTGCATCACCGCGATCATCGGGCAGACATGCGCCACCACCGCGAGGTTGTGGCTCACCATGATGTAGGTGAGGTCGCGCTCGCGCTGCAGGTCCGCGAGCAGGTTCAGCACCTCCGCCTGCACCGAGACGTCGAGCGCGCTGGTCGGCTCGTCGAGCAGCAGCACCTCGGGCGAGGTGATCAGCGCGCGGGCGATGGCGACGCGCTGTCGCTGCCCGCCGGAAAGCTGGTGCGGGTAGCGGAAGCGCACCGCCTGCGGCAGCGCCACTTCGTCGAGCGCGCGAGGGATCGCGGTGTCGGCGCCGCCGATCCCCTGTGCCACCAGCGGCTCGGCGAGCGCGCGGTCCACGGTCTGGCGCGGATGCAGCGAGCCGTAGGGGTCCTGGAAGACCATCTGCACGCGGCGGAAGAAGGCGCGGTTGCGCCGGCGCGGCAGCACCTGGCCGTCCAGCAGCATGCGCCCGGACCAGTCCTCGTTGAGCCCGGCCAGCGCGCGCAGCACCGTGGATTTGCCGGAACCGGATTCGCCCACGATGCCCCAGGCGGCGCCGCGCGCGACGGCGAAGGAAACGCCGCGCACGGCCTCCACCCGGCCGAACCGGATGGCGAGATCCTCGACGACGATCAGCTGGAACCGTCCATCCACGCGGGATCGCGGGTCATGGTGGCGAGGCGCTGTTGCGGATGCGAAAGGGTCGGCAGGCAGGCCAGCAGGCCGCGCGTGTAGGGGTGCTCGGCGCGGGCGAGGCTCGCGGCCCTCAGCTCCTCGACGACGCGCCCGGCATACATCACCACCACCCGGTCGCAGAAATGCGAGACCAGCGGCAGGTCGTGGCTGATCAGGATCAGCGACATGCCGCGGCGGGAAACGAGATCCTCCATCAGGCGCAGGATCTCCGCCTGCACCGTGGCGTCCAGCGCCGAGGTGGGCTCGTCGGCGATCAGCAGCTCGGGGTCCGGCGCCATCATCATCGCGATCATCACGCGCTGGCCCATGCCGCCGGAAAGTTCGTGCGGATAGGCGCCGGCGACGCGGGCGGGGTCGCGGATCTGCACCTGGGCGAGCAGGTCGAGCGTCGCTTCCCGCGCCTCGCGCCTGGAGGTTTTGCGATGCAGGCGCCAGGCTTCCGCGATCTGCTCGCCCGCGGTCATCACCGGGTTCAGCGAGAATTTCGGGTCCTGCAGGATGAGCCCGGCGCGCTTGCCGCGGATCGAGCGCATCTGCCGTTCCGTCGCGGTGAGCACGTCGATGCCGTCGAAGGCGAGGCGGTCGGCGGTGACGCGCGCCTCCGGCGGCAGCAGCTTGAGCAGGGAGCGCGCGGTGAGCGACTTGCCGGAGCCGGACTCGCCCACGATGCCGAGCTTCTCGCTGCCCACTGTCAGCGACACGCCGCGCACCGCGAGCGACGGGCCGCGCGGCGTGGGGAAGGCGATGCTGAGATTGGCGATCTCGACCTTCATGAGCGTTGTTTCGGGTCGAGAACGTCGCGCAGCCCGTCGCCCAGCAGGTTGAAGGCGAGCGAGGCCACGAAGATCGCGATCGCCGGCATCATCGGCACCCACCAGGCGTTGACGAGGAAGCGCCGGGCGGAGGCGACCATGGCGCCCCATTCCGGCGAGGGCGGCTGCGCGCCCATGCCGAGGAAGCCCAGCGCCGCCGCGGTGAGGATGATCGAGCTCATGTCGAGGCTGACGCGCACGATCAGGCTGCCGAGGCTGAGCGGCAGGATGTGCACGAGGATGATGCGCGTGCGCGAGGCGCCCGCGAGGCGGGTCGCGGCGATGAAGTCGGAGTTGCGGATCGCCAGCGTCTCGGCCCGCGCGATGCGCGCATAGGGCGGCCAGGCGGTCAGCGCGATCGCGATGATGGCGCTGGTGATGCCCGGCGTGATCGCGGCGACGAAGGCCAGCGCCAGGATCAGGCGCGGGAAGGCGAGGAAGACATCGGTCACGCGCATCAGCACGCGGTCCGGGAGGCCGCCGATGTAGCCGGCCGCGCAGCCGACGATCAGGCCGACGGGGGCCACGAGCACGACGACGGAGACCACCATGCCGAGCGTGATCCGCCCGCCCCAGAGCAGGCGCGAGAGAATGTCTCGGCCGAGTTCGTCGGTGCCGAGCCAGTGCGCGGCGCTCGGCGGTGCCAGGTGGTTGGAGAGGTGTTGCGCGTCGGGGCTGTAGGGTGCGAGCAGCGGTGCCGCCAGCGCGGCCAGGATCAGCAGGACGATGGTGATCAGCCCGGCCATGGCGAGCGGGTTGGCGCGCAGGTCGCACCAGAGCCGGTAGAGCCGGCCCCAGCCCGCCTGGCGGCGCGAGGTCGGTGTGTCGGACAGCAGCCAGGCACGCAGAGAGGTGCCGCTCGTCATGGGCGCCGCGCTCATCGGACGCGCGGATCCATCAGCCGGTAGAGAACGTCGGCGAGCAGGTTGAGGAACACGTAGATGATGCCGATCACCAGCGTCGAGCCGAGGACGGCATTCATGTCGGCGTTGAGCAGCGAGTTGGTGAGGTACTGGCCGAGGCCGGGCCAGGAGAACACGGTTTCCGTCACCACCGCGCCCTCGAGCAGGCCGGCATAGGTGAGGGCGAGCACGGTGATGAGCTGGACCCAGATATTGCCGAAGGCATGGCGCCAGACGATGCGCGCGGCCGAAAGCCCCTTGGCGCGCGCGGTGGTGATGTATTCGCCGCGCAGCGCGTCCAGCATGAAGCCGCGTGTCATGCGCGTGATGTAGGCCATCGAGAAATAGGCGAGCACCAGCGCCGGCTGAACGAGATGCAGGAGCGCGTTGTAGAACGTGTTCCAGTGGCCGGTGATCGCCGCGTCGATCACCAGCATGCCGGTGATGCGTGGCACGATGCCGTCATAGACCACGCTCACCTGCCCGGTGCGCGGCAGCCAGCCGAGGGCGGCGTAGAACACGACCAGCGACAGCATGGCGAGCATGAAGACCGGGATCGACGAGCCGGCGAGGCTGAACACGCGCACGACGTGGTCGGTGCGCGTACCCTGGCGCACGGCGGCGAGCACGCCGAGCGGCACGCCGATCAGGGTTGCCACGATCATCGCCGCGGTCGCGAGCTCGAAGGTCGCGGGGAAGTAGCGCCCGATGTCGTGGAGCACGGGATGCGTCGTCATCACCGACCGGCCGAGGTCGAGATGGATGAGGTTGCGGAAGAAAATCCAGAATTGATACCAGAGCGGGCGGTTGAGGCCGAGCTCGATACGCACGCGCGCGACCACGTCCGGCGGCGCGTGGTCCCCCAGAATCGCCACGATCGGGTCGATCGGCATCACCCTCCCGATGAAGAAGGGGACGACGGTCAACCCGAACAGGGTGATCAGGACGCTGGCGGTGGTTCCCGCCAGCGTCCGCAGCCGTCCGCTCACGCCTTACGGATATCCGCGTACTTGGTGTAGTCGGGCATCGGGCCGACCTTGAGGCCGGAGATGCCCTTGCCGAGGACCGCGACCTCGTTCTTCTGCATCATCATCGCGAACGGCGCGATCTCGCGGAACTTGCGCTGCATGTCCTGATACATCGCGATGCGCTTCGCCCCGTCGAGCTCCTTGACCGCGTCCTCGACCATCTTGGTCAGCGCCGGGTTGAAGAAGTGGCAGCGCCAGGCGAGGATCTTGAGCTTGGAGTTGTTGGAGTCGTTGGGGTCGGCGCAATAGGCCTGGGCGTTCGAGTTGGGATCGAAA
>DAHUXX010000268.1 GCA_027306955.1 Acetobacteraceae bacterium
GGTCCGCCGCCTTCAGCCCCCCTCCTTCAGCCCCCCCGCCTTCAGACCCCCCGCCTTCAGCCCCCAGCCTTATCGTATGCGCGCCGCGCCTGCCGGACCTCCTCGCGCGCCGAGACCTCGGCCACCGGCACGTCCCACCACGCGCCGCCGATCCCGCTGCTCGCCTGGCCATCGGTCTGCAGCACCAGCACCGTCGTCCGCTCCGCGCGCAGCGCCTCCGCCAGCCCCGCCTCGAGCGCGGCGATATCCGCGACCTGGTGCGCGATCGCCCCCAGCCCGCGCGCCAGTGCCACAAAATCCGGCGCCGGCCCCGGCCGCACATTGTTGAAACTGGCACCCCCCGTCGCATGCTGCAGCCGCTCGATGCACCCGAACCCGGAATTATCCAGCAGCACCACGATGAGCGGGAGCCCCATCGCCACCGAGGTCGCGATCTCGCTGTTGAGCATCAGCCACGACCCATCGCCCACCATCACCACCACCGGCCGGTCCGGGCACGCCAGCTTCGCCCCGAGCCCGCCCGCGATCTCGTAGCCCATCGTCGAGTACCCGTACTCGCAGTGATAGCCATCGTGGCTCGTGGTCCGCCACAGCCGGTGCAGCTCGCCCGGCAGCCCGCCCGCCGCCGCCACCAGGATCGCGTCGTCCGGCATCGCGCGCCGCACCGCCCCGATCGCCTGCGCATCCCCCGGCACGCTGTTCCCCGCCGCTGTCCTCCCCGCCACCGCATCGAACCAGGCCCGCCGGTCCGGTACCGCCCACGAGGAACGCGAACCCCCCAGCGTCGCCGACAACGCCGCAAGCCCGGCGCCGGCATCCGCCACCAGCGCCTCGGCCCCGCCGCGCCAGGTGTCGAACGCCTGCACGTTGAGCGCCAGGATCCGCTTCCCCGCCAGCAGCCGCCGCGACCCGGTGGTGAAATCCGCCATCCGCGTCCCCACCGCGAACACCAGGTCGGCCTCCGCGAGGTGCCGGTTCGCCGGCTCCGTTCCCGTCACGCCCACCGCGCCGAGCGCCCACGCCTCGGCATCCGGCAACGCCCCGCGTCCCGCCTGCGTCTCCGCCACCGGCACGCCATGCCGCGCCGCGAACGCCGCCAGCTCGCCATGCGCCCCCGAATAATGCACCCCCCCGCCGGCGATCAGCACCGGACGCTTCGCCGCGCGCAGCATCGCCGCCGCCCGCGCCAGTTCCCCGGCATCCGGCCCCGGCCGCCGCGCCACCCACACGCGCGGCGCAAAGAACGCGTCCGGAAAATCGAACGCCTCCGCCTGCACGTCCTGGCACAGAGCAAGCGTCACCGGCCCGCACGCGGCTGGGTCCGTCAGCACGGCGAGCGCCGCCGGCAGGCTGCTCAGCAATTGTTCCGGCCGCGTGATCCGGTCGAACAACCTCGAGACCGGCCGCAGGCAGTCATTGGCGCTCGCCGTGAGGTCGGAGAAATCCTCCACCTGCTGCAGCACCGGGTCCGGCACCCGGCTTGCGAACACGTCCCCCGGCAGGAACAGCACCGGCAACCGGTTCACATGCGCCAGCGCCGCCGCGGTCACCAGGTTCGTCGCCCCCGGCCCGATCGACGTCGTGCACGCCATGAACCGCCGCCGCCGCGCCTGGCGCGCGAACCCGGCCGCCGCGAAGCCCATCGCGCTCTCGTTATGCGCCCGCAGCGTCGGCAGCACCCCGCGCGCGCCCTCCAGCGCCTCGCCCAGCCCCGCGACGTTGCCGTGCCCGAAGATCGCCCACATCCCGGCGCAGAGCGGCACCTCCCGCCCGTCCACCACCGTCCGCTGCGCCGCCAGCGCCTTCACCAGCGCCTGAGCCATGGTCATCCGCATCGGCCAACCCCTCCCGCCCGCTATTGTCCGCCCCTATTGTCCGTATCGGCGCGACGGATGACAAACGCGCCTCATTCTGGCCTGGGGCAGCAAGGAGCGACTCATGCGTGACGTGGCGGTGATCGGGGCGGGACGGATCGGGGCGATCCACGCGCGCAACCTGGCTGCGTTGCCCGGCGTGCGCGTCGCGGGAATCGCGGACCCGGACGCAGCCGCGGCAAAGCGCCTGGCCGAAGCCTGCCGTACCGGCGTCATCCCGCTGGAGACCGCCTTCGCCACCGGCGCCGTCGTCATCGCCTCGCCCACGCCCACCCACGCCGACTTCGTCGAGCGCGCCGCCGCCGCGGGCTGCGCCGTGTTCTGCGAGAAGCCGCTCGACCTCGACGCGGACCGCGTCCGCGCCTGCCTCGCGGCGGCGACGCGCGCCGGCATCCTGCTCATGGTCGGCTTCAACCGCCGCTTCGACCCCAGCTTCGCGGCACTCAGGGAAACCATCGCCGCCGGCCGCATCGGCCGCCTGGAGCTGCTCTCCATCACCAGCCGCGACCCGAGCCCGCCGCCCGCCACCTATCTCCGCGTCTCCGGCGGCCTGTTCCGCGACATGACGATCCACGATCTCGACATGGCCCGCTTCCTCCTCGGCGAGGAACCCGTGGCACTCCACGCCACCGCCTCCGCCCTGCTGGCGGAGGTGTGCGAGGAAGGCGACGTGGACACCGCCGCAATCACCCTTCGCACCGCGTCGGGCACCATCGCCACCATCACCAACTCGCGCCGCGCCACCTACGGCTACGACCAGCGCATCGAGGCATTGGGCTCCACCGCCATGATCGCCGCGGGCAACCAGACCGCGACGAGTCTCACCTTCGCCGATCGGCACGGCTACCGCACCGACCCCGCGCTCCCCTTCTTCCTCGAACGTTACGAAGCCGCCTACCGTGCTGAAATCACAACTTTCCTCGCGGCCCTGGAGGGCCAGGACATCGCCTTCCCCACCGGCGAGGACGGGTTGCGCGCGCTGGTCCTCGCGGATGCCGCCCGCGAATCGACTCGCACCGGCAACGAGGTCTCCCTCTGATGCGCATCGGACTCGTCACCGATTCCCTCGGCCATCTCGACCGCGAGTCGATGCTGGACGCCGCCCGCTCGGTGGGCATCGAGGCCCTGGAAATCGGCTGCGGCGCCTGGTCGAGCGCGCCCCATCTCGACCTCGACGCCATGCTCGCGAGCGACACCGAGCGCCGCTCCCTCCTCGCCGCCATCGAACGCCGCGGCCTCGACCTCGTCGCCCTCAATTGCTCCGGCAACCCGCTCCACCCCGGGAACTCCGGCGCCGATCACCGGCGCGTCGCCGAGGGCACGATCCGCCTCGCCCCGCTCCTCGGCGTCCGGCGCGTCGTCATGATGTCCGGCTGCCCCGGCGGCCCGGGCGACGCCAACGCCAACTGGATCACCACCGCTTGGCCGCCCGAAACCGCGGAGGTCCTCGCCTGGCAATGGCGCGAGCGCATTCTGTCCACCTGGCGCGAGCTTGCCGCGCTCGCCGCACAGAATGGCGTCACCATCGCGCTGGAACTGCATGGCCAGCAGGCGGTCTACAACGTGCCCACGCTGCACCGCCTGCGCGACGCGGTCGGCTCCCGCGTCGGCGCCAACCTCGACCCCTCCCACCTGATGTGGATGGGTGCGGACCCCGCCAAGGCGGCCGCCGCCCTCGGCCCCGCCATCCACCACGTCCACGCCAAGGACACCCGCATCGACCCGGCCAACGCCGCCCTCGCCTCGGTCATCGACACCACCCCGATGGCGGACCACGCGCACCGCGCCTGGTCCTACGTCACGCTCGGCGACGGCCATCCGCTGCCCTGGTGGCGCGCCTTCCTGGCGGCGCTGCGGGCCGCCGGCTACGATGACGTGCTCTCGATCGAGCACGAGGACGTTTCCTGCACGCCGGAGGAGGGCGTCGCGCGCTCGGTCGCGCTGCTGCGACAGGCCATGGCGTAGAACGATGGGTTTCCGCAACGACTACGCACGCGGCCAGCGCGAAACCCGCCCCTGGGGCACGTGGGAGGTGCTCGACGCCGGCCCCGGCTGGTGCGTCAAGCTCATCACCGTCAACCCCGGCGGCATCCTCTCGCTGCAGAAGCACCGGCACCGCGCCGAGGTCTGGACCGTCACCGCCGGCACCGCCCGCATCACCCAGGACGGCCACGTCTTCGACCTCGCCGCCGGCCACACCACGCAGCACGGCGTCGGCGTCGTCCACCGCGTCGAAAACCCCGGCGCCGAGCCCATGGTCTTCGTCGAGGTCCAGCTCGGCGCCGAACTGCGCGAGGACGACATCGAGCGCTTCGAGGACCGCTACGGCCGCGGCTGATGCTGCTCCTGCGCGCGCAGCAGCGCCGACTGCGCGTCGGCTGAGAACGCCGCGAACGCCGACAACCCGCCGGCGGGCCGGCTCGTCGGCCCCGGCTGGAAATTCTCCAGCTGCGGCGTCGGCGCGATCAGGCTCGTGGTCGCGGACGACCAGACGGAACCGGCAGCTCCGACCTGCATGGCACGACCTCCTCGCTCGCGCCACGCAAGCCCCGTGCCGCGCCGGATGTGCCGCGCCGACCGGGCCGCGCATCGCCCTTCCCGCGCGGCACGGCATGCCGGGCGGCACCAACCGCCCGGCACCAA
>DAHUXX010000197.1 GCA_027306955.1 Acetobacteraceae bacterium
GAGCCCACGATCTGCATCTATGGTGAGTTCGGCATGCGCCTCGAGGATCACATCCACATGACCGAGACCGGCCCCGCCTGGTTCACGCCGCCCTCGCCCTCGATCGACGATCCTTTCGGGCTCGGCTAAGGTAACTTCCGGGCACTGGCTGGGGCGGGAGGATTCGAACCTCCGCATGGCGGAATCAAAATCCGCTGCCTTACCGCTTGGCGACGCCCCAACGCGCGCGCCGGATTAGGTCAGGTCGGTGTGCGGCCGCAAGGCCCGCCCCACACCCACCAGCCGGGACGCGCGAGCAGGGCCTCCGCCTCGATCGCCTCATCGAGGGTGACATAGATGCCGAAGCAGGTCGCCCCCGACCCGCTCATGCGGGCGAGCAGACAGCCAGGCGTAGCCCTGATCGCCGCCAGCACCTCGCCGATTGGCGGGCAGATCTGGATTGCCGGTGCCTCGAGATCGTTCGAGAGCGCCGCGAGGTCGCGCGCCATGGCCTCCGTCTTCCACCAGCCCTCGGGCAACGAAGCCGGCGGCGAGAACCCGCCCACCCGCGCGGCAAACACCGCGGGCGTGGCAACCGGCACGCCGGGATTGACCAACACCATGCCGAACCGCGGCAACCGCGGGGCCGGCAGCAACACCTCCCCCGCCCCCTGCATGCGCGCGGGACGCGAGACGAGGCACACCGGCACGTCGGCACCGAGCGCCGCCGCCGCCCCCTCCGGCACCGGGCGCCCCCAAAGCCGCGACAGCAGCCGCAGCGCCGCCGCCGCGTCCGCCGAACCGCCGCCGATCCCGGACGCCACGGGCAGGTTTTTCGTCAGGCGCAGCGCGGCACCCCGCGACGCATCGAGCTTGCGCGCCGCGCGCAGCACGAGGTTGTCGCCGCCTTCAAGCGCCGCCGCGAACGGTCCTTCGATCGCGAGCGTCAGCGCCGGTGCCGCCTTCGCCTCCAACGCGTCGCCGGCTTCGGGAAAAACCGCGAGGCTGTCGAGCAGGTGGTAACCGTCCGCGCGCCGGCCGGTGACGTGCAGGTAAAGATTGACCTTCGCGAATGCGAACTCGCTCAAGCCCACGCGAGGACCGGATCCGAGCTCAGTGAACCGCCTTCTTCGGCGCCGCCGGCGGCGCGCTGGCTCCCCCGCGCAGCGCCTCCTCCGCGCGCGCCAGCTTCGCGCGCAGCTCAGCCGCGGCGGCGGGCTTCGGGTTAAGGTCGAGCGCCCGCTGCCATTGGAACGCCGCCTCCAGATTCCGCCCGGCAGCGGCATAGGCGTCGCCGAGATGGCCGTTGATCGTGGGATCCTCCGGCATCAGTTCCACCGCGCGCTCGAGGTAGCGCACCGCGCCGGCCACGTCGCCCTGCTTCAGCGTCACCCATCCGAGGCTGTCCACGATGGCGCCATCGTTCGGCTGTGCCGCGAGCGCCTTCTCGATCATGCGTCGCGCCTCTGGCAGGTCGGTGCCCCGGTTGGCGAGCGAGTAGCCGAGATAGTTCAGCACCGCCGGTTGGTTTGGCGAGAGCTTCAGCGCCTGGCGGAAATCCGCCTCGGCGAGCGGCCATTTGCCGGATTGGTCATAGGCAACGCCGCGGTCGAAATAGAGGACCCAGGCCGCCGGGCCCGCATGCTTTGTGCGCGTGAGGGCGAGGTCATAGGCCTTGATCGCCGCCGCGTATTGCTTCTGCGCGCGCAGGATGTCGCCCTCGGCCATCGCCGGCTCCGGCTGCGTCGGAAAATCCCTGACCAGCCGGCGCAGAATGGCGAGTGCGCCGTGGTCGTTGCGCAGCGCCGTCATGTACAGCGCGCGGCGCAGTTGCACCGCAGGATACAGCGGATCGGACTTCGGCACGGCGTCGAGCACGTCGAGCGCCAGCGCATCCTGCTGGCTGGCGCCGTAGATCCCCGACATCGCGAGCCGCGACATCGTGTCATGCGGCCGGACATTGAGCGCGAGGCGAAGCAGCACCAGCGCGAAGCTGCCGTTGTTCTGTTGGCGCAGGGCGAGGGCGACGAAGCGATAGGCGGCGGCCATGCCGCCGGTCGGGCGCCGGATCACGGGCTGCGCGACATCGCGGATCAGTCCCGGTTGCGCCAGCCCCATCTCGCCCTGGGAGCCGAGGCCGGCGAGCACGCCCAGCGCCTCCTCCTTGCGGCCGCGGCGCGCATCCCAGCTCGCGAAGGTGCGCGCGAGGTCGAGGCTCGCGGGCCCGAAGGCGGCGGCCGCGGTCGCGTAGTTCCGATCGGCCTGGGCGGTGCGCCCGGCCAGGTCCTCGATCATCGCGGCGTGCAGCGTCGCCAGCGCCCTCGTGGCTGGCTGGTCCATCAGCGGACGCAGCGTGGCGAGCGCGGCGTCGGTCTGGCCGGCCCCTTGCTCGCACCACGCGGTGATCAGCGGCACCAGGATCCGCGCGATACCCGTGTCGGGCAACGTCTTGAGGCGCTCGATCGCCGCCTGCCAGTGGCCCTGCTTCGCGTCCTCGTTGACCAGGACGAACTGGGCGGCCTGGTTCTTGGGCAGCCCCCGTGCCAGGCTCGCCACGTCCAGCCTGCCGGAGACCAGGGCGGCGAGGAAGGCCTGCTCGTGCAGGGCGAGGCTCGAAGGGTCAGCCTCGTGCGCGCGCAGGAACTCCGCGGCGGAGAGCGCGAGCGCGCCCTGGCTCGCGGCGAACCTCGCCTGCAGGAAGGCAGAGGCGGCGATGGTGGACGCCGCAAGCGGCGCGGTCGTGCCCCCGGACGGGCTCCCGGACGGCCCGCCCGACGCCGTGCCGGACGAAACGCCGGAAGCGGCGCAAGCGGAGAGCAACGAGAGCACCAGGAGCGCGGCACGGCGCGGGGAGAACCAGCGGATCATGGCGGCCCTCTACCATCCCGCGCCGCTTCGCGTCATCGGCGGCGGAATTACGTCGCTGTCATGGTCCTCCTGGCCGCGACGGCCGCCCACGCCGCGCAGCGGCTCAGTCGGCCGCCGCCGCGTATTCCTCCAGCGGTGCGCAGGTGCAGACCAGGTGGCGGTCGCCATAGACGTTGTCCACCCGCGCCACCGGCGGCCAGTATTTCGCCGCGGCGACGAAGGGCAGCGGAAACGCCGCCTGTTCGCGCGAATAGGCATGGCTCCACTCCCCCGCGATCGCCGCGGCCGTGTGCGGCGCGTGCTTGAGCGGGTTGTCCGCCTTGTCCATCCGCCCCGCCGCGATGGCGTCGATCTCGCCGCGGATCGCGATCATCGCGTCGCAGAACCGCTCCAGCTCCGCGAGGTTCTCGCTCTCCGTCGGCTCGATCATCAGCGTGCCGGGCACCGGCCAGGACATAGTCGGCGCGTGGAACCCGTAGTCCTGCAGCCGCTTGGCGATGTCCTCCACCTGCACGCCCGCCTCGCCGAAGCCGCGGCAATCGACGATGCACTCATGCGCCACCATCCCCGCCGCGCCTGTGTAGACGACCGGGTAGTAGGGCGCGAGGCGGCGCGCGATGTGGTTCGCGTTGAGGATCGCGACCTCGCTCGCCCGCGTGAGCCCGTCAGGCCCCATCATGCGGATATAGGCGTAGGAGATCGGCAGGATCATCGCACTGCCGAACGGCGCCGCGGAGACCGGCCCGTAGCTGGTCGCCGGCCCCGCGTCCGGCCGCGCCGGATGGTTGGGCAGGTGCGGCGCCAGGTGCTCCGCGACGGCGATCGGCCCGACGCCCGGCCCGCCGCCGCCATGCGGGATGCAGAACGTCTTGTGCAGATTGAGGTGGCACACATCGGCGCCGATCCGCCCGGGGCTGGTGAGACCGAGCTGCGCGTTGAGGTTGGCCCCATCCATGTAGACCTGGCCGCCGCGGTCGTGCACCGCGCGGCAGATCGCCATCACCTCCTCCTCGAACACGCCGTGCGTGCTGGGATAGGTGAGCATGAGCGCCGCCAGCTTCTCGCGGTGCTGGTCGACCTTCGCCATCAGGTCCGCGAGATCGACATTGCCGTTGCGGTCGCAGGCGACGACCACGACCTTGAGCCCGGCCATCGCCGCACTCGCGGGGTTGGTGCCATGGGCACTCGCAGGAATGAGGCACACGTCGCGCGCACCCTCGCCGCGCGCCGCCTGCCAGGCGCGGATGGCGAGCAGCCCCGCGTATTCGCCCTGGCTGCCGGCGTTGGGCTGCAGCGACACCGCGGCAAGCCCCGTGGCGGCGGCAAGCAACGCCGAAAGCCGCTCCACCAGCTTGACATAACCCCGCGTCTGCTCGGCCGGCGCGAAGGGGTGGATGTCGGTGAAGCCGGGCCAGGTGATCGGGATCATCTCGGCCGTGGCATTGAGCTTCATCGTGCAGGAGCCGAGCGGGATCATGCTGCGGTCGAGCGCGATGTCGCGGTCGGCGAGGAGGCGCAGGTAGCGCATCATCGCCGTCTCGGAGCGATACGCATGGAACACGCTCTGTTGCAGGATCGTATCGGCGCGAACCAGCGCCGTCGGCAGGCTCCCTAACGTCTCGCCGAGCGGCGCGCCGAGCACGGCGGCGAGGCTGTCGAGTTCCGCCGTCGTCACCGTCTCGTCGAGCGCGATCGCGATCCCCGTAGCGTCCAGCCGCCGCAGGTTGAACCCGGCATCGAGTGCCGCCTGCATGATCGCGTCGGCGCGCCCGCCGGCATCAATGGCAATGGTATCGAAGAAGCTCTCGTGGCGAACCGCGAGCCCGGCGCGGCGCGCCGCGCCGGCAAGCAGGGCAGCCGCGAGATGCACCCGCCGCGCGATGCGCGCGAGCCCCTCGGGCCCATGCCAGATGGCATAGAACCCGGCGATATTCGCCAGCAGCACCTGCGAGGTGCAGATGTTGGAGGTCGCCTTCTCGCGGCGGATATGCTGCTCGCGCGTCTGCAAGGCGAGCCGCATCGCCGGCCTGCCCTGCGCGTCCTGGCTCACGCCGACGAGCCGGCCGGGCATGCTCCGCTTGTACACGTCGCGCGTCGCGAAGAAAGCCGCATGCGGGCCGCCGAAGCCCATCGGCACGCCGAAACGCTGCGAGGAGCCGACGACCACATCCGCCCCCATCGACCCGGGCGAGCGCAGCGCCACCAGCGCCAGCGGATCGGCGCAGACGACGGCGATCGCGCCCGCGGCGTGCGCCGCCTCGATTTCGGCCGAGAGGTCGCGCACCGCGCCGTCGGTCGAGGGATAGGACAGAACGACAGCGAAACAACCCTCTGGCGGCTCCGCACCCGGCGCCACGTCCGCGAGCGTGATGCCGAGCGGTGCGGCGCGCGTCGCGATCACGGCGCGGGTCTGCGGATGGATGTCGGTGCCGACCGCGATCACGTCGCCCTTGGAGTGCGCAACGGCGTGTGCCAGGTGCATCGCCTCCGCCGCCGCCGTGCCCTCGTCGAGCAGGGAGGCGTTGGCGATCTCCATCCCGGCAAGCTCGCAGAACAGCGTCTGGAAGTTGAGCAGCGCCTCCAGCCGTCCCTGCGCCACCTCCGCCTGGTAGGGCGTATAGGCCGTGTACCATGCCGGGTTCTCCAGCACGTTGCGCAGGATCACCGGCGGCGTCAGCGTTCCGTGATAGCCTTGCCCGATCAGCGACTTCACACAACGGTTCTCGGCGGCGAATCCCGCCAGTTCCGCCAGCACCGCGCTCTCGCTCACCGCTGGTGGGATCGCCATCGGCGCCTGGCTGCGGATACCCGCGGGCACGGTGCGCGCGACCAGTTCCGCGAGGCTCGCGACCCCGAGCCCCTTCAGCATGATTGCGATCTCGTCCTCCGAGGGGCCGATATGGCGCGCCGCGAAGCTGCCATCGGCACCCAGCAAAGCGAACTCCGCGCGCGCCTCCATCACGCGTTCTCCGCCACGTAGGCGTCATAGGCGGCGCGGTCCATCAGCGACGCGAACGAAGCGGGGGTGGACGGGATGAGGCGGAAGAACCAGCCCTCGCCCTCGGCATCGCGGTTGGCGAGCGCGGGGTCCGCGGCCAGTACCGCGTTGTTCTCCGTCACCTTGCCCGCGAGCGGTGCATAGACGTCGGAGGCGGCCTTCACGCTTTCGACCACGGCGCAGGCCTCGGCGGCAGCAATCTCGCGCCCTGGCGCCGGCAGCTCGACGAACACCAGGTCGCCGAGCGACTCCTGCGCGTGCACGGTGATGCCGACGGTGGCGATGCCGTCATCGAGGCGGACCCATTCGTGGTCGCGCGTGTAGCGGGTCTCGGACATGATTGCGGTCCTTCAACGAACATAGCGGTGGGGAACAAAAGGCATGGCGGCGACGCGCGCGGGCAGCGCCTGGCCGCGCACGGAAAGCGCGAGACTCGTTCCGACCCCGGCATGGGCCGATTCGACATAGCCCATCGCGACGGGCGCCCCGAGCGTCGGGCCGAAGCCGCCGGAGGTGACGGTGCCGACCTTCCTGCCGTCGACCAGGATCTCGGTGCCGGCGCGCGCCGGCGCGCGGCCCTCGGGCAGAATGCCGACGCGCTGGCGAGCGGGGCCGGCGGCAAGGG
>DAHUXX010000206.1 GCA_027306955.1 Acetobacteraceae bacterium
CGGAGCCGGTGGCCGAGGCCCCCGCCCCCGCCCCGCGCGGCCGCGCCGCCGCCGTGCCGGACGAGGAGATGGTGCGGGCGGCGACCAAGGACAGCCTGCGCGCCCTGATGCTGATCCGCGCCTATCGCGTGAGCGGGCATCTGGAGGCGAAGCTCGATCCGCTCGGCCTGCAGGTGCCCAGCCCGCACCCGGAGCTTGATCCGCGCAGCTACGGCTTCACCGACGACGACCTCGACCGGCCGATCTTCATCGACAACGTGCTCGGCCTGGAAACGGCGACCGTCCGGCAGATCGTGCACGTGGTGCGCGAGAGCTATTGCGGCCCGGTCGGCATCGAGTTCATGCACATCCAGGATCCCGACCAGAAGGCGTGGCTGCAACGCCGGATCGAGGGCGCGCCCTGGCGGACGCATTTCGGCGCCAACGCCAGGCGCACCATCCTGCAGCACCTGACCGAGGCCGAGGGCTTCGAGACGTTCTGCCAGCGCCGCTATGTCGGCACCAAGCGTTTCGGGCTGGAGGGCGCGGAGGTCACCATCCCCGCGCTGCACGCCATCATCCGCACCGCCGCCGCCGCCGGCGTGCAGGAGATCGCGATCGGCATGCCGCATCGCGGCCGGCTGAACACGCTGGTCAACATCGTCCGCAAGCCGTTCGTCGCCCTGTTCAGCGAGTTCGGCGGCGAGAGCTTCAAGCCCGACGACGTGCAGGGCTCGGGCGACGTGAAATACCATCTCGGCACCTCGACCGATGTCGAGATCGACGGCCGCCGCGTCCACCTGTCGCTGCAACCCAACCCCTCGCACCTGGAGGCGGTCGATCCGGTCGTGGTCGGCAAGGTGCGCGCGCGGCAGGACATGGGCGGCGACACCAAGGCGCGGCGCTCCGTCATGGGCATCCTGATGCACGGCGACGCGGCCTTCGCCGGACAGGGGCTGGTGTACGAGACGCTGGCGATGAGCCAGCTGATCGGCTACCGCACGGGCGGCACGGTGCATGTCATCGTCAACAACCAGATCGGCTTCACGACGGTGCCGGCGCACGCCTATTCCGGCCTCTATTGCACCGATGTCGCGAAGTCGATCCAGTCGCCGATCCTGCACGTCAACGGCGACAACCCGGAAGCCGTCGTGTGGTGCGCGGAACTGGCGGCCGAGTTCCGCCACACCTTCGGCGCCGACATCGTGCTCGACATCGTCTGCTACCGTCGCCACGGCCACAACGAAACCGACGAGCCGGCGTTCACCCAGCCGGTGATGTACCGCGCCATCCGCGCGCAGAAGACCACGCGCGCGCTGTATGCCGAACGGCTGGCGCGCGAGGGCGTCGTCCCGGCCGAGCAGGCGAAGGCGCTGTGGGACGATTTCGCCGCGACGCTGGAGGACGCCTATCAGGCCGCGCAGGCCTACAAGCCGAACAAGGCCGACTGGCTGGAAGGCCACTGGTCCGGGCTGCGCCAGCCGGGCAGCGAGGGCGAATGGACCGAGGGGGAAACGGCCGTCGCGGAGGACAGGCTGCGGCAGGTCGGCAAGGCGCTGGCCGGCGTGCCGGACGCGTTCGACGTGAACCCGAAGATCCTGCGCCAGCTTGAGGCCAAGCGCGCGATGCTGGACAGCGGCGAGGGCATCGACTGGGCGACCGGCGAGGCGCTGGCGTTCGGCACGCTGCTGCTGGACGGGCACCGCGTGCGCCTGTCGGGCGAAGATTGCCAGCGCGGCACCTTCAGCCAGCGCCACGCGGTGCAGGTCGATCACACCACGCGGCACGAATACGTCCCGCTCAACAACATCGCGCCGAAGCAGGCGAAGATCGAGATCTACAACTCGCTGCTGTCGGAAGCGGGCGTGCTGGGCTTCGAATACGGCTACTCGCTGTCCGACCCGCGCACGCTGGTGTTGTGGGAGGCGCAGTTCGGCGACTTCGCCAACGGCGCGCAGGTCATCATCGACCAGTTCCTGGCCAGCGGCGAAACCAAGTGGCTGCGCATGTCCGGCCTGACCCTGCTGCTGCCGCACGGCCACGAGGGCCAGGGGCCGGAACATTCCTCCGCCCGGCTGGAACGCTACCTGCAGCTCTGCGCCGAGCGGAACATGGCGGTGTGCAACCTGACGACGCCGGCCAACTACTTCCACGCGCTGCGCCGGCAGTTGATGCGCAACTTCCGCAAGCCGCTGGTGGTGATGACGCCGAAAAGCCTGCTGCGCCACAAGCTCGCCGTCTCCCGGCTTACGGAGTTCGCGACGGGCAGCCAGTTCCGCACCGTGATCCCGGAGATCGACGCGATCGCGGCACCGGAGCAGGTGAAGCGCGTCGTGCTGTGCAGCGGCAAGGTCTATTACGACCTGCTGGCCGAGCGGCGGGAGCGCGGCATCACCGATATCGCGCTGGTGCGGGTGGAACAGCTCTATCCGTTCCCGGTGAACACGCTGCCGAAGGTGCTGGCGCCGTATCGCAACGCCGGGATCGTCTGGTGCCAGGAGGAGCCCGAGAACATGGGCGCCTGGTGCTACGCCGACCGGCGGATCGAGCGCGTGCTTGCCGGCATGGACATGAGCGCGAAGCGCCCGCGCTATGTCGGGCGGGAGGAGGCGGCGAGCCCAGCGACGGGCCTCGCCCGCACCCATGCGGCCGAGCAGGCGGCCCTGGTGGCCAGCGCGCTCACCCTCGATTGATCCACTCACATTCCAGGCGGAGCAGATGGCGACCGAGATCAAGGTGCCCACGCTGGGCGAAAGCGTCACCACGGCAACCGTGGCGCGCTGGCTGAAACAGGCGGGCGCCGCGGTCGCGGCCGACGAGCCGCTGGTGGAGCTTGAGACCGACAAGGTGACGGTGGAGGTCAACGCGCCGGAAGCCGGCACGCTCGCCGAGATCATCGCCGCCGAGGGCGCCGAGGTGGAGGTGGGCGCGGTGCTGGGCGTGGTCAGCGCCGGCGCCGCCGCCGCGCCGAAGCCGGCCGCACCGGCTCCT
>DAHUXX010000217.1 GCA_027306955.1 Acetobacteraceae bacterium
GGGTAGTTCGGCACGCCCTCGAACATCAGCGTGGTCGCGCCGTTCGCGAGCGGCCCGTAGACGATGTAGGTGTGCCCGGTGACCCAGCCGACATCGGCCGTGCACCAGTAGATGTCGCCCGGTTTGTAGTCGAACACGATCTCGTGGGTGAAGCTCGCCCACACCATGTAGCCACCGGTGGTGTGCAGCACGCCCTTCGGCTTTCCGGTGCTGCCGGAGGTGTAGAGGATGAACATCGGATCCTCGGCGCCCATCGGCTCCGGCGGGCAGTCCGGCGAGGCGGCGGCGGTGATGGCGGCGTAGTCGTGGTCGCGCCCGGCCTGCATCGGCACGCCCGCGCCGGTGACCTTGACCACCACGACGTTCTTCACGCCGGGGCAGGATTTCAGCGCCTCGTCGGCATTGGCCTTGAGCGGCACCTTGCGCCCGCCGCGGCGGCCTTCGTCGGCGGTGATGAGCAGGTTGGAATCGCAGTCGATCAGCCGGTTGGCCAGGCTGTCGGGCGAGAAGCCGCCGAACACCACGGAATGGATCGCCCCGATGCGCGCGCAGGCCAGCATCGCGACGGCCGCTTCCGGCACCATCGGCATGTAGATCGTGACGCGGTCGCCCTTCTTCGCGCCCAGCGTCTTCAGCGCGTTGGCGAGGCGGCCGACCTGCTCGTGCAATTCGCGATAGGTGATGGTGCGCGAGACGGTGGGATCGTCGCCCTCCCAAATGATGGCGACGCGGTCCGGATGCTGCGCGGCATGGCGGTCGAGGCAGGAGACGGAGGCGTTGAGCACCCCGTCCTCGAACCATTTGATCGAGACATTGCCGGCGTAGCTGGTGTTCTTGACCTTCGTCGGCGGCCTGATCCAGGCGATACGGCGTGCCTGTTCCGCCCAAAAGCGGTCGGGATCGCGCGCCGCCGCCTCGTACATCGCCCGGTAGCGTTCGGCGGTGACATGGGCATGCGCGGCGACCTCGGGGCGAACCGGGAAGACCTGGCCGTCGGCGGGATGGGTATCGGGCATGTTGGGTTCCCTCTCTCGTCTTGTCAGTCCGGGGCGGTTTCAGGTGGAACCGGCGTCCGGATGGCTGCGCTTGCCGGCCACGCTAGGCGCCGTCGGCCGCGGGTTCAACCGTGCGGCGTACGGGGACGGCGCCGTGGCACCGTCCCCTTGCGTATCCGTCCGCGGCCAGCCGGCCTCGCTGGCCGGCGCGGCGTGGCTACTCGCGCGCGCCGACCGGCAGGACGGTGCGGCCGTGGGTCTCATTGATGATTTCGGCGGCCGCCGCGTAGAAGGCCAGCACGGCGGTGATCAGGCCGAAGTACCCGCCGAGCGTGTCCAACCCCGCTATGCCGAACAGGTCGCCGAAGCCGAGCAGCGCGAAGGTGATCCACAGCGCGAGGAAGATCAGCATCACCGCGCGGTTGAGCGCCAGCGAGCCGATCCACATGTAGAAGGTGAACACGCCCCACATGATCAGCCACCAGCCGACATAGGCGCCGGTCACGCCCTTGGCGAAGAACTCCACGAAAAGCGCGAAGGTCCACCAGAACGCGCCGTAGGAGCAGAACGCGACGAAGCCGAAAGTGTTGCCCTTCGCCATTTCCATCAGCCCGGCGAAGAACTGGGCGGTGCCGCCGAACGCGAAGGCGGAGGCGAGTACCAGCGGAACCTCTGTCCCGGGGAACCAGCCGGCGTTCACCATGCTGAGCATCCAAGTCGTGAGCGCGAAGCCGGTGAGCCCCAGCGGCGCGGGATTGGCGAGTTTCATCGGATTTTGACCTCCCTTGATTCCTTGTCGGGCGTTTCGGACGTTTGACGTTATCGACGTGCATCGGGGGGCTTGCGGACAGAAACCCGGGCGCAGTGATCCCGGGCGCACCGCCGCAACGTGGCCAAACCCCGCCCAATGGCGAGGCGCCGATCCTCGATCCGGGTCAGGCCGGTCTTTCGATCGGCATCGAGCTGAGTTTCCTTCCGCCGGACGGTTCGACCGCCCCTGTTTTACGGAAGCGTAATCAGATTTCGTTCGGTGTGGAAGAATTTTACGCGCATGCGGCCGCACCGGGCCGTTTTGCCTCCCGGATCAGGCTATTGACGCGATTCGCCCGGGTCGCGTTGCCTCCTCCCTCGCATGCGAGGGAGGAGGCGATGCGCCGTGCCTTGCTGGTCGGCCTCCCGCTGCTGGCGCTCGCCGGCTGCGGGACGAACAATTTCGACCGGGTCAGCGGCGGCGGCGCCACCGGGGCGGCCACCGGAGCCACGATCGGCCTGATCGGCGGGCCCGTCGGCGTGGGTGTCGGCGCGCTGATCGGCGCGGGCGTCGGCGCCTTTGCCGGCGGCGCCACCACGCCGCAGCAGATCAACCTCGGCAAGCCGGTGTGGGACCGCAGTCCCTGAGGCGGACTACGCCGAGCCGGCGACGTAGGCGCGCAGGCTGTCCACCTCGTGGTCCTGCTGCAGCATCCGCGCCTTCACCACGTCGCCGATCGAGACGATGCCCACCATTTCACCGTGGCGCAGCACCGGGAGGTGACGGAAGCGGCCCTCCGTCATCAGCGACATGGCCTCGAGCACCGTCGTCTCGGGCGAAACCGTGCGCAGCGCGCGCGTCATCAGCTGCCCCGCGGTCATCTCCAGCGCACGCGCGCCGTTGGCCGCGATCGCGTGCATGATGTCGCGCTCGCTGACAATGCCGAGCAGCTGTTCCGCGGCATCCAGCACCACCACCGCGCCAATCCGCCGGCGCGACAATAGTTCCGTAACGTCAACGACCTTGTCGGTGGGACGGACCGAGGCGACCTCGTTTCCCTTGTGGCGTAACATGGCGGCGACCGTCATAACCGTCTCCTCCATTGTTGGCATCGCCACCATGGACCTTCGCGCGCGCAGGAGCAAAAACTTGCCGTGCGGTGCACAATCGCCAGGAGTGCCCGATCAGATCGCGACCACGGTGAACGTAACCGGAGGCGAGACGATTTCCGCCTGGGCGGCCACCAGTGCCAGTTCCGTCGTTCCGGCTGCCGCGGTGCGCGCGAGCACCGCGTGAACGGCGGCGGCGGCGCGTTCCAGCGCGCGCGGCGCATCGCCTCCGGCGAGACGATGGAACAGGAACAAGCCGGCCAGCATGTCGCCGGCGCCGTTGAAGCCGCGCGGCAGGCGCGGCGTACGCAGCCGCCAGGCGAGCGCGCCGTCGCACACGAGCGTGTCCACCGCGTCGGCGGGTGTCCGCGCCGTGCTTGCGCTCGTCACCAGCACCGTGCGCGGCGGCAAGGCGCGCGCGGCGGCGACGATGCCCGCCTCCGTCGCGGTGTCCATGCCGGTGAGGAAGCCCAGCTCGAACACGTTGGGTGTCGCGATGTCGGCGGCCGGAATCAGCCGATCGCGGATCGCGGCGGCAACCTCCTCGCGCACATAGAGATGCCCCTCATCGCCCAGCACCGGATCGCAGGCATAGAGCGCTTGTGGGTTGCCTGCGCGCACCTGCCCCACCGCCTCCAGCACCGAATCCTCCGTGCCCGCCGCGCCGAGATAGCCGGAGAGCACGCCGTCGCAGGCGCCGAGTGCCCCGTGCGCCGCGAGTCCGCGCAGCACGGCGGCGACCTCCTCGGCCGCGAAGACGCGCCCGGCGAACGCGCCATGCCCGGGATGGTTGGAAAACTGCAACGTATGCACCGCCATGACCTCGGCGCCGAGGCGTTGCAGCGGCAGCACCACCGCGTCGTTGCCCACATGCCCGGCCGCGACATGCGAGTGGATCGACAGAATCCGCAGGTCGCGCCGGGGCGGCCGCTCAGGCCGTGCGCCCGCCATCCACCGGCAGCAGCACGCCGGTGATGAAGGAGGACGCATCCTCCGCCAGCCAGACGCAGGCATTGGCGATGTCGGAGGGTCTGCTCATCCGCCCGAGCGGGATCGAGGCGAGGAATTTGGCGCGGTTCTCCGGCGTATCGGGAAGGCCCATGAACTGCTCCAGCAGCCCTGTCGCACCCATCACCGGGCAGATCGCGTTCACCCGGATGTTCTCTGGCGCCAGCTCGAGGGCCATGCACTGCGTCATCGTGTTGAGCGCCCCCTTGGTGCCGTTGTACCAGACCAGGCCCGGACGCGGCCTGATGCCGGCGGTGCTGCTGATGTGGATGATCGAGCCGCCGCGGCCCTGGCGGCGGAACACCGGCAACGCCGCGTGCATCATCCAGTAGATCGACTTCACGTTCACGGCGTAGACGCGGTCGAACGTCGCCTCGTCCACGTCGAGCATCTTGCCGTTCTTGTGCGTGGTGCCGGCGTTGTTGACCACGATGTCGAGCCCGCCAAGCGCCTCCGCCGCCGCGACCATGGCGCGCACGTCCTCGCCCTTGCTGACGTCGCCCACCGCGGCGACGCCGCCCACCGCCCTGGCCACGCGTTCCGCCGCGGCGGCGTTGATGTCGGTCACGACGACCTTCGCACCCTCCTGCGCGAAGCGCTGCGCGATGCCCTCGCCGAATCCGCCGCCCGCGCCGGTCACGACCGCGATCTTACCCTGCAAACGCACTTCGGTTTCCTCCCGATGATCGGGAGCAGGCTATGGGCCCGCAACCTGCTTGCCAAGCAGGTGCTCGGCGCCCTCGGCCCAGCCAGGCTCGCCTTCGCGGACGAAGCGGATGATGGCCGCGCGCACCGGGGCGGAGAGGCGCTCGAACGCGGCCTCCGCCATGGCCCCCAGCATCGGCGCCTCGCGCCAGGCCGCGTAATTGCCGAAGGCGAAGGGCAGGTCGATGCAATGACAGGCGCGCCAGCGCGCGGTCGGTGCGGTATCGAACCGGTAGCGGAAAACGCGCGCGCCCGAAGCCGCCATGCGCGCGGCGAGATCCCGGCTGGGCGCGGCGAACAGCGCCTCGGTCGCGAGATCGGCGAGCCAGTCGAGCAGCCTGCCCGCGGGCCGCGCCGCGCGCGCCGCCTCGAGCGAGCCGCCGAGACTGTTCGCGAGCGCCGCCGCCGCGTCCGCCGGCGGGTCCGCCATCGCGGGGTCGGCGGCGTAGAAGGCGTGCACCTCGTCATGCGTGGTGCCCACCATCACCGCCATGCCGGCGAAGGCCCGGGCCGCCACGGTCATGAAATCGCCGCCCGCCGGCGGATCCGGCCAGAACGGCGGCATGGTCTGCCCGCGGCCGGCGAGTTCGCGGCCCAGACGGCCCTGCGCCGCCAGGATCGCGGGCAGCGGCGCGGTCGCGGGATCGTCGTCGAGCAGTTCGCCAAAGCGCCGCGCGATCGCCGCCCGCGCCGGGCCCTGCCGATGCGCGCGCCCGAACGCGCCGCTCATCAGGATCGCGCGCGAGACCAGGGGCCGCACCTCGGGTCGCGGCAGCAGATGCGCGATGGAGGTCGCCCCCGCGGACTGCCCGGCCAGGGTGATGCGCGCGGGATCGCCGCCGAACGCGCCGATCTCGCGCGCGATGAAGCGCAGCGCCGCTTCCTGGTCGTCGAGGGCTAGGTCGCCGTGCAGGAAGGCGAGCGCGCCGCGCCGGTAGTTCACGCCGACGACGACGATATCGCCCTCCGACGCGAGCCGCCCGCCGTCGTACCAGGCGAGCGAACCCGCGCCGCTGATGAACGCGCCGCCGTGCAGGAACACCAGCACCGGCCGCGCCCCCCGCGTGGATGGCGTGGCGATTGTCAGCGACAGGCAGTCCTCGCCCTGCGCCCGCTCGAACCCGCCCATCGCGGCGGCGAGGCGCGACGGGTTCTGCGGCGCGATCGGCCCGTCCCGCGTGGCGTCGCGCGGCTGCGCCCATCGGGCGGGCGGGACCGGCGCGCCGAAGCGCGAAGCGGTCGCGAATTTCACGCCGCGGAACAGCACCGTGGCGCCCTCGCGCCGGCCGCGCAAATTTCCGAGCGATGTCGCCGCAATCAGCTCAGGTTCCATGGAGCGACGCTTGCAAAGCACGGCGCCTCTGGCTAGCCCCTCGATGAGATCCGAAGCACGTCACGCAGGACGATCCATGACCACGCCGCATCTGCTCACGCCTGTCACGTTCCGTTCCGTCACCGCCCGCAACCGTATCGCCGTCTCGCCGATGTGCCAGTACTGCGCCACCGACGGGCTCGGCGACGACTGGCACATCCAGCATCTCGGCGCCCGCGCGATGGGTGGCGCCGGCATCGTCTTCACCGAGGCGACGCATGTCGCGGCGGATGCCCGCATCACCCCGGGCTGCCTCGGCCTCTACACCGACGCGCACGAGGCGCTGCTCGCTCGCGCGGTGAAGCTCATCGAGTACGCGGGCTCGGTCGCCGGCGTGCAGCTCGCCCATGCCGGGCGCAAGGGTGCGACCGTGCCGCCCTGGGACGGCGCGCGCGGGCTCACGCAGGAGGAGGGCGCCTGGGAGACGCACGCTCCGAGCGCTATCCCGTTCGGCGAGGGCTATGCCACCCCCGCGGCGTTCACGGCCAACGAGATCGCGGGCGTGATCGAGGCTTTCGCGGCAAGTGCCGCCCGCGCACGGCGCGCCGGGTTCAGGATCATCGAGCTGCACGGCGCGCACGGCTATCTCGGCCACCAGTTCCTGTCGCCCATTTCCAACCGCCGCACCGATGCCTGGGGCGGCGACCTTGCCGGGCGCAGCCGGTTCCTGATGGAACTGATCGAGGCGGTGCGCGACCAATGGCCGGACGAGCTGCCCCTGTTCGTGCGCCTCTCCTGCACGGACTGGATGGAGGGCGG
>DAHUXX010000220.1 GCA_027306955.1 Acetobacteraceae bacterium
TGCGGCAGGCGTGCGAGCAGGCTGGCGAGTTCGCCGCGGATGGTGGAGGCGGCCTCGGCGACGGCCAGCGCCGCGGTGGCGAGGGCTCCGCGCGTGGCCTCCGCCTTGGCGATGGCCATGCCGTGGCGCGAGGCGGCTTCCAGGGCCGCGGCGCCGACCGCGCCGGCGGCGCCGGCGATGGCGTGGCAGGCGCGGCGGAACGGCTCCGCCTCAGCGGCGTCGGCGGCGCGCGCGAGCTCCGGCAGGAGGCGGTCGAGATCGGTGCCGAACAGGACCAGGATGGAGCGGACGTCCGACTCCGGCAGGTCGGCGAGCAAGTCCGCGGCGAGCCCGCTCATGGGCGAACCCAGGGTTTGACGAGGTGGGCCAGGCTGGGCCGGGCGGTCAGCGGGCCAGCGCCCAGCCGAAATGCGCGGCGGCAAGGCGGCGCGGCGGGGCCGGCGGCGCGATGCCGAGGACGGAGGCGATGCCGAGGTCGCGCAGCAGGCGCAGCGGCTGGCCAGAGGCGCCCTCCATCCGCAGCTTGCGGCCCTGGGCGGCGAGGCGGCGGAAAAGAAAGGAGAAGGCGCCGATGGCCGAGCCGTCGAGCCGGGTGACGCCGCTGATGTCGAGGACCACGTCCGAGGTGTTGAGCAGGATCATCGCTTCCATGCCGTCCAGCATGTCGGGAGCGGAGCGGCCGTCGAGGCAACCGCGAAGAACCAGCCGCACCGTGTTGGATTCGCACATGATTCCGTCGAACATAAACCTGGGCCCCAAGATGATCCAGGCTGCTCTCCGCAAGCGGCATGCCACGTTTCTCCGTGGGATTCCGGTTATTCTAAGCGGTGCGATTTGCGTTTTGCAAGGCGATTCGCGGAATAGTGAATCTGAGATTGCAAATTGCGATTCGCTGCCGGGCGGCTTCCCTGGCCGCGGGCGCGGCCTCAGATGACGTTCGCCGGGGCGAGGGCGCAGGTTTGCGCGAGTTCCGGGGTTTCGACCTGGAACGTGGCATGGCCGATGCGGAAGCGGGCGCGCACCGCGTGCTCCGCCTCGCGGAGCAGTGCCGTGGGGTCGCCGCTGGCCTGGACCAGGTGCGCGGTCAGCGCGGTGGTGGTGGTGCTGAGGCCCCAGACGTGCAGGTCGTGGACGTCCGCGACGCCCGGCAGGGCACGCAGCGTTGCCTCGACGGCCGCGAGGTCGATGCCCTCGGGCACGGCGTCCATCGCGAGGTTCGCGGAAGCGCGCAGCAGGCCCCACGTGCCGGCCACGATCACCGCGACAATGGCGAGGCTGGAGACCGGGTCGAGCCAGTTCCAGCCGGTGAGGGTGATGAGCAGGCCGGTCACGACGACCCCCACCGAGACGCCGGCGTCCGCGGCCATGTGCAGGAAGGCTCCCCTCACGTTGAGGTCGTCGTGGCGGCCGCGCATGAACATCAGCGCCGTCGCGCCGTTGATGACGATGCCGAGGGCGGCCACTCCCATCACCGTGACACCGCCGACCGGCGCCGGGCTGGCGAAGCGGCGAATGGCCTCGAGCGCGATGGCGCCGCAGCTGATCAGCAGCACGACGGCGTTGGCCAGCGAGGCGAGGATGGTGGTCCGGCCCCAGCCGTAGGTGCGCGCGCTGCTCGGGCCGCGGGCGGCGAGGGCCGCCGCGCCCCAGGCGGCCAGGAGGCCGAGCACGTCGCCGAAATTGTGCGTGGCGTCGGCGAGCAGCGCCATGGAGTGCGCGAGGATGCCGTAGAAGACCTGGGCGGCGACGAAGGCGGCGTTCAGCGCCGTGCCGATGGCGAAGGCGGCACCGACCGAGGAAGGCGCATGATGGTGGCCATGCGCGTGGGCGTGGTCGTGCCCGTGGGCAGGGTCGTGGTGATCGTGCGTCATCGTTCCCCCGGCGACGGGCCTCCCGGCAGGGCGCCCGCGACAGGGCGGGGCCCGGAAGGCGATCGCGCGTCCCATAGACCTTGTCGCGGCGACAGGGTCAAGGACGGCGCCGGCGGCGGCGGCGGCGCTCAGGTGGTCTGCGGCACCAGGGCTTCCAGCGAGCGCAGCAGGACTTCGCGGGCGACGGGCTTGCCGAGGTAGGCGTTCATGCCGGCGGCGAGGCAGGCCTGTTCGAACTCGGGGCCGACGGCGGCGGTGAGGCCGATGATTTGCAGGCGCGAGCCGGCGGCGCGCAGCGCGCGGGTGGCGTCCAGGCCGTCCATGCCGGGCATCTGCACGTCCATCAGCACGACGTCGTAGGCGCCGGCGCGGGCGGCGGCGACGGCGGCGCTGCCGTCCGCCACCACGTCAACGCGGGCGCCGGCGCGTGTGAGGATGGACTTGGTGACGAGCTGGTTGGTGGGGTTGTCCTCGGCAAGCAACACGGAAAGGCCGCGCAGGGGGGTCGCGGCCTGCGCCGGGGCGGCCTGGGGCGAAGCGGCGGCGGGGCGGCGCCCGGTGAGGCCGGCGAGGCCGCGCAGCGCGCTGGGCAGCAGCGGCTTGGAGAGCACCGTGTCGAACAGGTCGAGCCCGTCGCGCGACTGGCCGGCGTGCATCGGCGCGAGGAGGACCAGGAAGCGCACGCCGGCGGCGCAGGAGGTGTCGGTGCGGACGGCGCGGGCGATGGCGGTGGCGTCCATCACCGGCAGCGTGCGGTCGAGCAGAAGCGCGTCGTAGGGCTTGCCGGCGGCGGCTGCGGCGCGCAGGCGGGCGAGGGCCGAGACGCCATCGCGCAGCGCCTCGGCCTGGGCGCCGAGTTGCTCGAGCATGCGCACGGCGCCGGTGGCGGCCGGCTCGACATCGTCGACGACGAGGTAGCGCTTGCCCTCCAGCGTCGGCTGCGGCGGCGCGGGCGACGGGTCGCGGGCCATGGCGACGGAGAAGCGGAACTCGCTGCCGCGGCCGCCGGCGCGCGTCGCGGCCCCGAGCGAGCCGCCCATGAGGTCGCAGAGGCGCCGGCAGATTGCCAGCCCGAGGCCGGTGCCGCCGTATTGCCGCGAGATCGAGGCGTCGGCCTGGCTGAAGCGCTCGAACAGGGCGGGGATGCGCTTGGGATCGACGCCGATGCCGGTGTCGGTGACGATGCCGGTGAGGAGGACCGAGACCTCGTCGCGGGGACGAGCCTCGAAGGCCAGCTCGATCCAGCCGGTGTGGGTGAATTTCACCGCGTTGCCGACGAGGTTGAGCAGGATCTGGCGCAGCCGGCCGGGGTCGCCCACGAGGCGGTCCGGCACGGAGCGGCCGGCGCGGTAGATCAGCTCGACCCCCTTGCCCGCCGCCGCCGGCACCATCAGCGACATGATGGTGGCGACCTCGGCCTCGAGGCGGAAGGGGACATGTTCCAGCGCGACGGCGCCGGCCTCGATCTTGGAGAAGTCGAGGATGTCGTTGAGCACCGTCAACAGATGCTCGGCCGAGTTCATCATCGTCGCGACGTAGCGCTGCTGCTCGGCGTCGAGGCTGGTGTCCATCAGGAGGCCGGCCATGCCGATCACGCCGTTCATGGGCGTGCGGATCTCGTGGCTCATGGCGGCGAGGAATTCCTGCTTGGCGCGGCCGGCGGCCTGGGCGGCGCGCTCGCTGCGGGCGAGGCGGTCGCCCTGGCGGCGCAGCGCCTGGGCCTGGCCGTAGAGCAGCCAGAGGGAAATGAGGATGACGAGGCCCAGCGCGCCGAGCCAGACGCCGAGGATGTTGGCGTCGCGCCGCGCGGGGGCGAGGGCCACGCTGTTGCGCTGGCTCGCGGCGATGACGAGCCCGGTGCCGGGGACGGAGGCGAAGGCGACGACGGAGCCGCGGCCCGCGGCGTCGGCGAAATGCGTGGTGCCGCGGTCGGCCGGCGAGGCGGCGAAGGCGGAGAGAGCGCGCCCCCGGCCGGGATCGGGCTTGCCGATCATCGCCTGGGTGATGTCGGTGCCGGCGATGATGGCGGCGTCGCGCGATTGCAGCCGGATGCTGACGCCGAAACCCTGGACCATGGGGGCGGCGCCGGCGAGGAGGCGGTTGGGGTCGAACAGCACCACGGCGGCGCCGAGCGTCTTGCCCGTGGCGTCGTGCCGCGCCTGGGCATAGGCGATCCAGGCGCCCCTGCCCTGCCCCGGCAGGGCGGTAAGCGGGCCGCTCATCACGGGCGCGGCCTCGGGGGAAGCGAGCGCCTCGGTGAACCAGGCTTGCCTGGCGAGGTCGAGCCTGGCGAGGTCGGGCGGGCGGGCGGCGATGATGTGGCCGGTGGCGTCGGCGAGGAGCAGGCCGCAGACCGAAGGTAGCATGCCGACATGCCGCTCGAGGCGCGCGCCGGGGGTGGTCTGGGCGGGTTCCGGCGCGGCGGCGGGCGGCAGCCAGGCGGCGGCCTCGGCGAGGAGCGCGCGCACGGCGGTGAGGCCTCGGCCCGCCTGGGCGGCGGCGGTACGCGCGACGGTGGAGGCCAGCGTCTCGGAATCGCGGATGGCGCGGCCGGTGCCGGCGTCGCGCAGGACGATGAAGACGCCGACCAGGGTGACGATGACGGCGACGGTGCCGGTGACGAAGAGCTGGCGCAGCCGCAACTTGCGCCGGCGCGAAGTGCCGCGCCGCGGTTGCTCGATCGCGCCTTCGAAGGACGGTCGGCGTGCCATCGGCGCAACCATGGCACAGGCGCGCGCGCCGGGGAAACGCTATTGGTTTCGCTTGCTCTTCGTTGCGGGCCGTTGTCGGGCGGTCAGGGCCCGGGATGCGACGAGGGCGCGGGGTGCGACGAGGGCGTGGCTGCGGCGGACGATGAAGGCGACCTCGTCCCAATCGGGGTGGTTCCCGTCGGGGACGTCCTGGCCGGCTTCGTGCCCAACCGGTGCGGGTTCGAGATAAATGCCGATCCAGCCCTTGTGGCCGAGATAGGGCGGACGGAAGAAACGCGCCGGGGCGGCCTCGATGAGCATCGCGGCGGTGCCAGGCGGGGCCTTGCACCAGACGGCTTCGCGGTCGTGGTGCGCACTGGCCAGCGCGAAGATGCGGTCGCGGACACGGAAGGTGGGGATTTCCCAGGTTTCCTGTTCCACGGCCTGCGGCAGGGCGAGGCAGATGCGGCGCAGGCGGGTGATCGGGCGCATGGGGGCCGGCGAGCGGGGGCGCGTCAGCCGAGCAGGGCGGCGGCGCAGGCGTCCAGGATCGCGTCCGTGTCGATACCGTATTCGCAGTAGAGGTCCGGGATGTCGCCACCCTGGCCGAAATGGTCCGGACCGAGGGGGATGACGCGCTGGCCGCGCACGGCGCCGATCCAGGCGTGGGCGGCGGGGTGGCCGTCGAGCACGGTGACCAGCGCCGCGTCGTGGGCGAGCGGGGCGAGGATCGTTTCGATGTGCGATTCCCGGTGCTCGCCCGAGCGGCGGGCGCGGCCGGCGGCGAGCCAGCCGGCGTGCAGGCGGTCGGGGCTGGTGACGGCGAGCAGGCCGGCGCCCGGGACTTCCTCGGCGAGCTGCGCGAAGGCGGCGTTTGCCTCCGGGGCGACGGGGCCCTGGTAGGCGATGGCGATGCGCGAGCCTGGCGCGGGCGGCACGATCCAGTGGGCGCCGGCGATGACGTGCCCGGCGTTCAGGGCGCGCGGGACCTGGTCGAGCTGGCGGGTGGAGAGGCGCAGCCAGACGGCGCTGCCCTCCGGCTGCTGCATGTGGACGAAGGCGTGGCGCAGGAGGATGGCGAGTTCGTCCGCGTGCGCGGGCTCGTAGCTGGCGAGGCGGTCGGTGCTGATGCCGATGAGCGGTGTGTTGACCGACTGGTGCTGTCCGCCCTCCGGCGCGAGCGTGATGCCGGAGGGGGTGGAGACGAGGAGGAAGCGCGCGTCCTGGTAGCAGGCGTAGAGCAGCGCATCGAGGCCGCGGTTGACGAACGGGTCGTAGACGGTGCCGACGGGCAGCAGGCGGGCGCCGTGGAGGGATGTCGAGAGGCCGGCGGCGGCGAGGACCAGGAACAGGTTCTGCTCCGCTATGCCGAGTTCCACGTGCTGGCCGGAGGGCGTCATGCCCCAGCGCTGGGCGGAGGCGAGCTTGGCGTCGCGGAAGACGTCGTTGCGGGTGTGGCGGTCGAACACGCCGCGGCGGTTCACCCAGGGGCCGAGATTGGTGGAGACGGTGACATCCGGCGAGGTGGTGAGGATGTGGGCGGCGAGGTCCCTGGCCTCGCCCTGCCCGCGGCCGATCTCGGCGAGGATCTCGCCGAACGCGGCCTGGGTGGAGAGCTTGCGGCCGGGAAAGCGGGGGGCGGGAAGTGCCGAGGGCACCTGCACCTCGGGCGCGGACAGGGCGCGGCCCTCGGGCGAGAGCGGCTTGGCGAAGGGGACGGATTTGATAAAGGACAGAAACGAGTCCGGGTTCTCGACGCCCTCGGCGATGTCCCATTCATGGCCTTCGCGCACGCCCATCGCGGCGCGGAACCCGTGCATCTGCTCCGGCGACATCAGGCCGGCATGGTTGTCCTTGTGGCCGGCGAAGGGCAGGCCCATGCCCTTGATGGTGTAGGCGATGAAGCAGGTGGGCTGATCGCCGGCGGCGTCCGCGGCGCGGAAGGCTTCCAGCAACGTGCCGAGGTCGTGGCCGCCGAGGTTGGTCATCAGGGCGGCAAGCTCGTCGTCCGAGAGCGGGTCGATGATGGCGCGCAGGCTGGGGTCGCGGCCGTGGTCGGCGAGCAGCGCCGCGCGCCAGGCGGCACCGCCCTGGAAGGTGAGCGCGGAATAGAGCGAGTTCGGGCAGTCGTCGATCCAGGAGCGCAACGTTTCGCCGCCCGGCCGGGCGAAGGCGGCCTCCAGCATGCGGCCGTATTTGAGGGTGACGACGTTCCAGCCCATGTCGCGGAACAGGCCCTCGATGCGGCCGAAGAGGCGGTCCGGGACAACGGAATCGAGGCTCTGCCGGTTGTAGTCGATGACCCACCAGACGTCGCGGATGTCGTGTTTCCAGCCCTCCAGCAGGGCTTCGTAGATGTTGCCCTCGTCGAGTTCCGCGTCGCCGGCGACCGCGATGTGGCGGCCGTGCGGCAGCCATTCGGGGGCGAGCGCGTGCAGGCGCGCGTAGTCGGCGATGAGGGCGGAGAAGCTGGTCAGCGCCACGCCCAGGCCGACGGAGCCGGTGGAGAAGTCAACCTCCGACCCGTCCTTGACGCGCGAGGGGTAGGGCTGGGCGCCGCCCAACGCGCGCAGGCCCGCCATCTTGTCCACCGTCTGGCGGCCGAGAAGGAGGTTGATGGCGTGGAACACGGGGCCGGCGTGCGGCTTGATGGCGACGCGGTCCTGCGGGCGGAGGATGGCGAAGTAGAGCGCCGTCATGATCGCGGTGACGGAGGCGCAGGAAGCCTGGTGGCCACCGACCTTGAGCCCGTCGCGGCTGGGGCGGATGTGGTTGGCGTGGTGGATCATCCAGGCGCTGAGCCAGAGCAGCTTTTTTTCCACCACGCGCAGGCGGGCGAGCAGCGCGTCGTCCAACGTGGTGGCAGCGGCGCGGGGGGGCTGCGGGCGCGGGCGCGCCGGCGCGTTCACGAGGCGCTCCAGCCGCGGGCGAGGCGGCGGACGGCGGTGGCGGCGTTGCGCTTGCCTTCCCCCGCGTAGTCCTCGTGGTTCTGGTCGATGCGGCCGGGGTCGTAGAGGTAGTTGACCATCACGCCGGCACTTTCGCGCAGGCCCTTTTCGGAGGTATCGGCGAGGAGGTTGATTCGTTCCACTCTGGCACCGTTGGCGAGATGGAAATGGGCGACGGGGTCGAGCGCGCGGCGGCCGCGGCTTTCGACCATCACGTAGCGCGCGGCCAGTCGCGGCAGGATGGGCTCCA
>DAHUXX010000238.1 GCA_027306955.1 Acetobacteraceae bacterium
CGCCTGCCAGCCTATCCGTTCGTCACCTTGGGGGAACCGCCATGGATGCCGCCGACCTGCTGCTTGCCGCCCGCCACGATCCGGCGAAACGCCTCGCCGACGTGCCGGATGCACTGCGTCCCACGGAGCTCGCCACCGCCTACGCGATCCAGCATCGGATCATGGGCACGCTGGGCGCGATCGGTGGCTGGAAAGTCGGCGCGCCGGGGCCGCAGGCGCCGCCCATCTGCGCCCCCCTCCCGGTCGCCGGCATCGTGGCGAGCCCGGCGAAGCTTCCCGCGGCCGCCACCCGCATGCGCGGCATCGAGGCGGAAGTCGCGTTCCGTATCGGCCGCGACCTGCCGGCGCGCGCCACGCCCTATTCGCGCGAGGAGGTGATGGCGGCGATGGCGACCGCGCACCCGGCGATCGAGGCGCTGGAATCCCGCTACCTCGACATGGACAAAGTGGCGATGCCGAGCAACGTGGCCGACAGCCAGGGCCATGGCGGGTTCGTCTACGGCGCCGGGCGCGCCGACTGGCACGGGATCGATTTCGCCCGCGAGACGGTCGAGCAGGCGATCGACGGTGCCGTGATCCAGCGCACCGGCAACCCGGCTGGCGACATGGTGCGGCTGGTGGTGTGGCTCGCCAATGTCGGCAGCGTCTGGTCCGGTGGACTCAAGGCCGGGCAGTTCGTCACCTGCGGCTCCTGGACCGGCAAGACGCTCGCCGGAGCGAACGCCAAGGTGCGGGTGCGTTTCCCGAGCCTGGGCGAGGTCGCGCTCGACTACGTCTGAGCGACGCGCTCGGCGAGTTTCGCGAACACCGGCACGGCGCCCTCGAGCGCCGCGACCGGAATGCTCTCGCCGGGCTTGTGCGCGACCTCGATCGAGCCTGGCCCGAGCAGGAAGCAGGGCGCGAGCGCCGAGAGTTCCGAGGCATCGGTGCCGTAGGGCGCGGTGGTCGCGCGCGCGCCGCTCACCTGCTCGGCAAGTGCAATGAGCGGATGGTCGGCCGGCAGCTCCGGCGGCTTGCCTTCCCATGCCTCGTCCACTGCGAGCCCCGCCTCCGCCGCGGCGGCGCGCACGCGCCCGACCACGCGCATGGGATCGATGCGCGCCGAATAGCGGAACTTAATGCGCACGGTGGCCAGCGGCACGGTCACGTTCACCGCGGTGCCGTGGTTGTCGATGACCGGGTTGAAGTCGCTGAACGGCGGATCGTAGGCCGCGTCCTGCACCGAAGGATCGCTGCGCAACCAGTCGAACACGCGGCGCATTTCCACCAGGAACGGCACCAGCGCCCAGTTGGCATTGCGTCCGCGCCCGGTGCTGCTGTGCGCCTGCTCGCCATGCGCGGTAACGGTGAAGTGCACGTTCGCGCGATGCCCGCGCACCGGCACCATCGAGGTCGGCTCCGCGACCAGGATGGCTTTCGGCCGGACTCGTTTCGCGAGTTCTGAGCGCGCGACGATGGCCCTCGCGCCGAGTTTCGTCGTCTCCTCGTCGGTGGTGATGAGCAGCGTCGCCGCGACGCTCGGGGGCAGCGCCTTCGCCGCCTCGATGCAGGCGGCGAGCGGCCCTTTCATGTCCGCGGAACCCAGCCCGCGCAGCACGCCGCCCTCGACGCGCGCTGACCAGGGGTCGTCCGTCCAGCCGGTCTCCGGAACCGTGTCCATGTGGCCGGAGAAGGCAAGCCCGCCCGCGGGACCGCGATGCGCGACCAGCACGCGCTTCGCCACCCCGGCAGGGTCCGTGTAGTCCAGGCGCTCGATCTCGAAGTCTGGCAACGCTGCCTCGATGCGGTCGGCGACCGCGAGGTTGGAGACGAAGCTGCGGGAGTCGATCGCGACAAGCGCGCGGGCAAGTTCGAGGACCATCGCGACCGTATGAGGGCGGCGCCGCCCGGCAGCAAATAGCGGAATGTCAAGGAATGTGGAGTCAAATAGACTCGGCGATGGCCGCGTTCCGATATGCGCGACGGAAACGATCCGCGCGCCGATCGCGATCGACAGAGCCGCAACGACATCCCCATTGACCCCATCACGTGGACACGGCCAGCCTCGCCCCATGCAAACCACCTATCTCGATCCACATTCCGGGCGCACCTATCCGCTCGATCCGCCACGCTGGTGCGGCGACGACGGCACGCCGCTGTTGCTCTCCCACCTGCCCGGGATCGCGCCGGCCGAGATCGAGGCGAGGGCACACGGACTGTGGCGCTACCGCGCGGCGCTGCCGCTGGCGGACGCGAAACCGGTCACCCTCGGCGAGGGCTGGACGCCGCTGCTGGCGCGCCGCCTCGCCGGGATCGACGTCCTCGTGAAGTGCGAATGGGTGATGCCTACCGGCAGCTTCAAGGACCGCGGCGCCTCAGTGATGCTGACGGGGCTGCGCGCGCAGGGTGTTGCGCATGTGCTGGAGGACAGTTCCGGCAATGGCGGCGCGGCTGTCGCCGCCTACGCCGCCGCGGCCGGCATAGCCGCCACGATCATGGCCCCGGATTCGACGAGCTCCGCCAAGACGCTGGCGATGCGCGCCGCGGGGGCGACCGTGGAGCTGATCCCCGGCAACCGCCAGGCGACGGCCGATGCCGCCGTCGCGCGGTCCCGGTCCATCTTCTACGCCAGCCATAACTGGCACCCGTTCTTCCTGCACGGCACCAAGACCCTGGCCTATGAGCTGTGGGAACAGCTCGGCTTCCGGCAGCCGGACAACGTGGTGATTCCGTGCGGCGCCGGCTCCAACGTTCTCGGCTGCGCCATCGGCTTCGGCGAACTGCTGCGCGCGGGACAGATCGCGCGACTGCCACGCCTGTTCGCCGCCCAGCCGCGCAACTGCGCGCCGATCGCCGCCGAGGCCGCGGGCGAGGAACCGCCGCCGATCCGCCAGACCATCGCCGAGGGCACCGCGATCGCGCGCCCCGTGCGCCAGCGCGAGGTGGTCGCAGCACTCCGCGAGAGCGGCGGTGGCGGCGTCATGGTGGAGGAGGAGGCGATCGCCGCCGCGACGCTCGCGCTGGCGGAGACCGGCCTCTACGTGGAGCCGACCTCGGCGCAGGCGCTGCCGGCCTTGCAGACGCTGCTCGCCGAGGGGCGCATCGGGCGGGGCGAGACCACGGTGATCGTGCTCACCGGCAGCGGCCTCAAGGCCGGACCGCGCATCGAGGAGATAATCGGGAGGTACCGATGAAGCTCGACGACCTGCCTACGCCCTGCCTGGTGCTGGACCGCAGGCGCCTCGCGCGCAACCTTGAGCGCATGGTCAGCGCAGTCGCCTTGCTCGGCGTGGCGCTGCGTCCGCACATGAAGACCGCGAAGTCCGCCGATGTCGCGCGGCTCGCGCTGCCGGAGGGCGGCGGCCTCACCGTCTCCACTCTTGCGGAAGCGGAATATTTCCTCGCGCATGGCTTCGGCGACATCATCCTGGGTGCCGCGATCACGCCGCAGAAGCTCGACGAGGTCGCGCGCCTCAACGCGGCCGGCGGGCAGATCAGGGTGGTGACGGACGACGCCGACATGGCCGCCGCGATCGCGCGCCACCCCGGCGGTGTCGCGGCACTGATCGAGATCGATTGTGGCGAGGGGCGCAGCGGCATCGGCGCGGACGACCCCGTGCTGCTGGTGATCGCAAGCCAGCTCGGCGAGCGGCTGGCCGGCATCTTCACCCATGCCGGGCACAGCTACGCCGCGCGCGACCGGGCGGCGCTGACCGCGATCGCCATGCGCGAGCGGCACGATGCGGCGCGCGCCGCGGGTCGCCTGCGCGAGGCCGGACATGATTGCCCCATCGTCTCGATCGGCTCGTCGCCAACGGCTCTGATTTCGGGCGACACTGCCGGGATTACGGAGATGCGGCCCGGTGTCTATATGTTCGGCGATCTGTTCCAGGCGGCCATCGGCACCCATACGCGCGACGACATCGCGGTGACGGTGCTCGCCAGCGTGATCGGCCGCCGGCCAGCGGAGCGGCGACTCCTCATCGATGCCGGGTCCCTCGCTCTCTCACGCGACCGCAGCACGCAGGCGACGGCACAGGATTGCGGCTTCGGCCTGGTGCTGGACGCGGGCGGCGAGCCAAGCCTCGGAGAGACCCACGTTGCCCGCCTCTGGCAGGAGCACGGGCTGGTGGAGCTGCAGAGCGGCGCCGTCGAGGGGTTCGCGATCGGCAGCCGCCTGCGCATCGCGCCGGACCACACCTGCCTCACCTCGGCCGCGCACGACCGCTACTACGTCGTCGATGGCGGCGAGGAGGTCGTCGCGGTCTGGCCCAGAATCAACGGCTGGTGATCAGCGACTGGTAAGGCGCCTGCGCGCCCTTACTCCGCGGGAACAGCCACGCCGCGCGGTACCGAGGCGCGCGCGAGCGCGACACAGAACAGGCTCACCATCAGCAGCCCCGCGACCAACGCGAAGACCAGCTCGGGGTGGCCCTGGTCGATGAGGAAGCCGAACGGCACCGGCGTCAGCGCTGAGCCGAGCGGCAGGCCGGAGGAGACGAAGCCGAACACCTTGCCGACCTGGCCGGGCGGCGAGGCGGCGCGGACCATCATGTCGCGCGGCGTGCGGCTGCACCCGGCGGCGAGGCCCGCCGCGAACATCACCACCGCGACCACGACGTCCGGCAGCGGCAGGTAGCCGCCGATCAGCGTGAGCAGCGCCGACACGGTCACCACCAGCACGGTGAAGGCGAGGTGGCGCGGCGTGCGGTCCACCACCGCGCCGCCGACCAGCATGCCGAGCGTCGCCCCGGTCATGTAAAAGGTAAGCACGGTGGACGCGGCGGTGATCCCCACGCCATGGACTTGGTGCAGCACCGTGATGAGCCAGGATTGCAGCCCGGCGCCGGCCATGGAGCCGGTGATGAAGAAGCCGAGGAACAGCAGCATCGGCCGCGTCAGCAGCAACTTATGCCCGGCAACCGCGGGGGCGCGCTCGCGCGCCGGCAGCGCGCCATCGGTCAGGATGCGGCTCTGCCACAGCACCGCAAGCACCAGCGGCAGACCGGCGACGCCCACCAGACCCACGCCCCAGCGCCAGCCGATGGTCCAGATCAGCGCCGCCATCACCGGCGGCGCCACCGAGAAGCCGACATTGCCGGCGAACGTGTGCAGCGCGAAGGCGCGCCCGGTGCGCTCGCGGCTTATCGAGCCAGAGAGGATCGCGTAGTCCGCCGGATGCACCACCGAGTTGCCCACGCCCGATAGTGCCGCCAGCGCCAGGAGCTGCCAGTAGGTGGTGGCGAGCCCCATCAGCGCGATCGAGGCGGCCATCAGCGCAACCCCGCTCACCAGATACGGCCGCGCGCCGTGCCGGTCGACCAGGAACCCGACCGGCGTCTGCAGCAGCGCCGTCACCGCCGACATGACCGCGGCAATCAGGCCCAACTGCGCGAAGGAGACGTGGAAGGCCGGCTGCCAGGCGAGAAACAGCGGCGGCAGGCAGAGCACGTAGAAATGCGAAAGGAAATGCCCGATCCCGATAAGGGTGCTGACACGTCTGTCACGGCTCATGCACGGGACTCTGCGCGCGGCGCGCGATGGGGTCAAATACACCCTATCACGCAACGAGGAACGAGCATGGCAACCGATCCGACATGGCTGACCTGGGCCCGCGAGATCCAGGCGATCGCGCAGACCGGCCTCGCCTTCGAACCCAACATCTACGACCGGGAACGCTTCGAGCGGCTACGCGACCTCGCGGCCGAGATCATGGCGCACCACACGGATGCGAGCGTGGGGCGCATCGCGGCCTTGTTCGCGAGCCAGCAGGGCTATGCCACGCCGAAGGTGGACGTGCGCGGTGCGGCGTTCGATGAAGCGGGACGCATCCTCATGGTACGGGAGGTTGCGGACGCGGGAAACTGGACGCTGCCAGGTGGCTGGGCGGACGTGAACCTCACCGCCGCCGAGAACGTAGCGAAGGAGATGCGCGAGGAAAGCGGCTATGAGGTGAGTGTGCGCAAACTGGCGGCCGCGTGGGACCGCACGCGCCAGGGGCATGCACCCGGCGTCTTTTCGTGCGTCAAGCTTTTCTACATTTGCGACATCGTGGGCGGCGAGGCCCGCACCAGCAGGGAGACCTCGGAAATCGGATGGTTCGCGGAGGGCGCGCTGCCTGCGGACCTCTCGCTCGGCCGCGTGCTGCCCGCACAGCTGCACCGCATGTTCGCCCACGCGCGAGACGCGCGCCTGCCGGCGGATTTCGACTGAGCCCTACCTGCGGCCTCGCCTGCCGCGTTTCTTCGGGTCGTAGCCGCCTCCGCCGGGGCCCATGGGCTGCGGCGCGCGGTCGCCGCGGCGGATGCTCGCCGAGGGCAGCGGCGGCGGCTCGAGGCCGAGCTCCAGCGCCTCTAGCCGGCGGATCTCGTCGCGCATCCGCGCCGCTTCCTCAAACTCCAGGTTTGCCGCGGCGTCACGCATGCGCTTCTCCAGTTCCGCGATCGAGGCCTTGAGGTCCTTGCCGACCATCGAGGAGACCTTGGAGTCCGCGACGGGCGCCACCGTCACGTAATCCTGCTCGAAGACGCTCTCGAGCACCTTGTCGATTTCCTTGCGCACGGATTGCGGCGTGATGTTGTGCGCCTCGTTCCAGGCGCGCTGCTTGTTGCGGCGTCGTTCCGTCTCCTCGATCGCGATACGCAACGAGTTGGTCATCGTGTCCGCATAGAGAATCACGCGGCCCTCGACGTTGCGCGCGGCGCGGCCGATGGTCTGGATCAGCGAGGTCTGCGAGCGCAGGAACCCTTCCTTGTCCGCGTCCAGGATCGCGACCAGCACGCACTCGGGAATGTCGAGCCCCTCGCGCAGCAGATTGATGCCGACCAGCACGTCGAACACGCCGAGCCGCAGGTCGCGGATGATTTCGATCCGTTCCAGCGTATCGACATCGGAATGGAGGTAGCGGACCTTGACTCCCTGCTCGGTGAGATATTCCGTGAGGTCCTCGGCCATGCGCTTGGTCAGCGTGGTGACCAGCACGCGCCCGCCGCGCGCGACCACCGTGCGACATTCTCCCAGCAGGTCGTCCACCTGCCGCTCCACCGGGCGCACCTCCGTTACCGGGTCGATGAGGCCCGTGGGTCGGATCACCTGCTCGGCGAAGGCGCCGCCAGTGCGCTCCATCTCCCACGGCCCGGGCGTGGCCGAGACAAAGATGGTCTGCGGGCGGAACCGGTCCCACTCCTCGAATTTGAGTGGCCGGTTGTCGATGCAGGACGGCAGGCGAAAGCCGTATTCCGCGAGGATGGATTTGCGTGCGTGGTCTCCGCGCTCCATGCCCCCCACCTGCGGCACCGTCACGTGGCTCTCGTCCACGATCAGCAGTGCGTTCTCCGGCAGGTACTCGAACAGCGTCGGCGGCGGCTCGCCCGCGTTGCGGCCGGAAAGGTAGCGCGAATAGTTCTCGATCGACTTGCAGGAGCCCGTGGTCTCCATCATTTCGATGTCGAACCGCGTGCGCTGCTCCAGCCGCTCCGCCTCCAGCAGCTTGCCCTGCGCGTTGAACTCGGCGAGGCGCTGCCGAAGCTCTTCCTTGATGCCCGTGATCGCCTGCAGCAGCGTCGGGCGCGGGGTGACGTAGTGGCTGTTGGCGTAGATGGTGACCTCGCCGAGCGAGCCCGCG
>DAHUXX010000281.1 GCA_027306955.1 Acetobacteraceae bacterium
GAGCGCGCGGCGCAGCGCGGCGACGTCGCCAGGCTCCAGCTTCTGGCCCGAACGCTGAATGGCGGCCACGATCTCCACGGCGAGATTGGGATCGAACCGCGCCGCGAGCGCGGTGCGCCAGGCGGCCGCGGCGGCGGTGAAATCGCCGCGCGTGGCCTCGGCGTTGCCGAGCAGCACGTAGCCGGTGCGCGCCTGCGGGCTGTTGGGATCGAGGGCGACCAGACGCGCGCGCAGTTGCGCGATCAGCGCGTCCTCCCGCGCCGCGACCTTCTTCTCCGCGGCGGCCAGCTTCGCATAGGGCTCGGGTGGCAGCTGCGGCTGCCCGCGCACCATGTAGAGCAGGCCGCCGGCGACCGGAATCGCGAGCAGCAGGATCAGCGCGAGGCTGGCACGGCCCTGGTGCACCGGCGCATCCGTGGCCTCGGCCTCGGCGAGCAGGCGGCGCTCGATCTCGAGCTTGGCGGCGGCGCGCTCGCGGTCCACCAGCCTGCCTTCGGCGCCGTCGCGCTCGATCTCGCGCAGCTGCGCGCGATACAGCGCCATTGCGCTGTCGCGCCGGCCGCGCGCGGCGCCACGCCCGAGCACGATCAGCAAGGGCGCCATGGCGATGGCGGCCACCACGACCAGCGATGCGGCGAACAGCATGCGGCGCTCAGCCCCCGGCGTGATCGGCGAGAAGTTTGGCCAGGCGGTCGCGCTCCGCCTCGTCGAGCGGTGCCGGCGGCGCGGGCGGCGGGCGGCGGGCGAGGCGGACACCAACCACGCCGGCACCGGCGGCGACGGCGAGCAGCGGCGAGCCCCAGAGCAGCCAGGTCGCGGGATCGATCGGCGGGTCGAGGCGGATGAAATTGCCGTAGCGCGCGACCAGGAAGGCGATGATCTGCTTGTTGGTCTCGCCACGCATGATGTGCCGGCGCACCAGCGCGCGGATGTCGCGCGCGAGCCCGGCGCTGCTCGCCTCGATGCTCTCGTTCTGGCAGACAAGGCAGCGCAGCTGGCTGCCGAGCGCCTCCGCCCGCGCCTCGAGTTTCGGGTTCTTCAGCATCTCCGACGGGTCTTCGATCGCGTGCGCGGCGACCGGTGCCAGCAGCAGGCAGGCCAGCAACCCCGGCAGGACGGCGCGCCTCATCGCGGCCTCGTCATGGCTCGGGCGGGCATCACTGGTTGAGCTTCTGCATCATCGGCTCAACCACCCGGGTAGCGAGCTCGGGCGTCAGCGGGCCGGCCATGTGCCAGACCACGACGCCCTCGCTGTTGATGATGAAGGTCTCCGGCACGCCGGTGAGGCCCCAGTCGATCGAGGCCCGCCCCGGCTCGTCGCTCGCCGTGCGGGCGTAGGGGTTGCCGAATTTGCTGAGATAAGCCGAGGCGGCGGGCACGGTGTCCTTGTAGGCGATGCCCCAGATTGGGATGCCCTGCGCCCGCAGCCCCATCAGCACCGGCTCCTCCTCGCGGCAGGGCAGGCACCAGGAAGCGAAGAAATTGATCACCAGCGGCCGGTGTGCGGCGAAGATCTCGGTGGAGCTGAAGCCGCCGGCGTTGATCCCCGGCAGGCTGAACGGCGGGATGCGATGCCCGACCAGCGGCGAGGGCACGCCGTGCGGATTGAACGTGCCGCGGCGCAGGCCGCGCAGCATGAAGTAGAAGCCGGTGCCGGCAGCCAGCACGGTGACGACCGGAATGCTGTACAGCAGCGTACGGCGCAGGGGCGAACGCCCTGGCACGGGAGCACCAGGCACCGCGCGACCCGGCCCGGGGCGAACCGGAACCGCACGCGCCGGCGCCGGTCGCGCCACGCGGTTGGGCGGGTTCTTCATCGCGCCGCCGCGGCCAGGGCCGCCGCCGCGGGCCGGGGCGCGCCGACCCGGAGGCGCCGGTCGGACAGCGACAGCAGCCCGCCGAGCGCCATGAAGGCGCCGCCGAACCAGATCCACGGCGCGAAGCGGTTGTCGTGCAGGCGCAGCACCGCGCCACCGTCACGCTCCTCGCCGAAAACGGCGTAGAGGTCGCGCAATCCGTTGGTCTGGATCTTTGCCTCATCCGTGGTGATGCCCTGGATCGGGAATTGACGCCGCTCCGGCGTCAGCGTGGTGACGAGGCGGCCATTGTGGCTGACCAGCACGGTCGCGACCGCGGCCTTGTAGTTGCTGCCGTCGTGCTCGCCGATGCTCTTCAGTGTCCAGGTATAGCCGCCGATGTTGGTGCTCTGGCCGGGCTTGAGGAAGACAACGGCGCTGGCGGCGAGCGACATGCCGGCGACGCCCGCAATGGTGACGCCGAGCCCGGCATGCGCCACCGCGGCGCCGATCGCGGCGCGGCGCAGACCCATCAGGCGCGCAAGCGAGCGCCGCGGCGGCAGGCTGAACAACGAGATGCGCGACGCGACGTCGGCCAAGGCGCCGAACACCAGCCAGGCCGCCGCCACCATGCCCAGCGCCGGCAGCGCCCTCATGCGCATCACCGCGAACAGGCCGATGACGACGGAGATCAGCGCCGCCCACCACACCTGGCGAAACACCGGAGCGAGGGCCGCGCGCTTCCACGACAGTGCGGTACCGAGGCTCATCGCCAGGAACAGCGGGAAGGCGAGCGGGAAGACGGTCGAGGCATAGAAGGGCGGGCCGACCGAGATCTTGATGCCCGCCAGCAGGTCGGCGAAGGGCGGATAAGCGGTGCCGGTGAGCACCACGGCGGCGATCGAACAGATGAGGATGTTGTTCAGGATCAGCGCGCCCTCGCGCGACAGCGGCGCGAAGATGCCAACCGGCGCCAGCGCCGGCGCGCGCAGCGCGAACAGCAGCAGCGAGCCCACGATCAGGATGCCGAGCAGCACCAGGATGAACACGCCGCGATTGGGCGCCGCGGCGAAGGAATGCACCGAGTTGAGGATGCCCGAGCGTACCAGGAACGTGCCCAGCAGTGAGAGCGAAAACGTGCCAATGGCGAGCAGCACGGTCCAGGTCTTCAGCGCCTCGCGCTTCTCGACCACGATCGCGGAATGCAGCAGCGCGGTGCCCGTCAGCCAGGGCAGCAGCGAGGCGTTCTCCACCGGATCCCAGTACCAGAACCCGCCCCAGCCGAGATCGTAATAGGCCCACCAGGAGCCGAGCGTGATGCCGCAGGTGAGCGCGCACCAAGCCGCCAGCGTCCACGGCCGCACCCAGCGACCCCAGGCGGCGTCCACGCGGCCCTCGATCAGGGCCGCGACCGCGAAGGCGAAGGGCACCGAGAAGCCGACATAGCCGAGGTAGAGCATCGGCGGATGAATCGCGAGGCCGGGATCCTGCAGCAGCGGGTTCATGTCCATGCCCTGCATCGGCGGCGGCCAGAGACGCGTGAACGGGTTGGACGAGAGAAGCGCGAACAGCGTGAAGCCGGCCGAGGACAGCCCCTGCACGCCGACCACGCGCGCGCGCACCGCGGACGGCAGGTTGCTGCCGAAGATCGCGACGGCGCCGCTGCACAGGCCGAGCACCAGGCACCACAGCAGCACCGAGCCCGGGTGGTTACCCCAGGTGCCGGTGATACGGTAGAAAAGCGGTTTCATGCTCGAACTGTTCTCGGCAACGACCTTCACCGAGAAATCGTTGACCACGTTCGCGTGCACCAGCACGGCGAAGGAGACGATGAGCGCGATCGCCTGGCCGATCGCGAGCGCCGGAGCCGCGGCCATCAGCGAGGCGTCGCGCCGGTGCGCGCCCCAGATGCCCATCACGCCCTGCGCGATGGCGAGGACCACCGCCAGTGCCAGCGCGAAGTTTCCGACTTCAGGATTGAACATGCCTAGCCTCCACGCGTCGCCGGCCCGGCCTTGGTGTTGACGCCGAAATCCCAGGTCGCGGCCGGCGGCGGCTCGCCCTGGCTCGGGCGCCACTCGCCGGATTTCTTGAGTGCTTCCACCACGTCCCTGGGCATGTAGTTGGCGTCGTGCTTGGCGAGCACCTCGGTGGCGACGAACCGCCCATCCGGTTGCAGCGAGCCCAGCGCGACGATGCCCTGCCCCTCGCGGAACAGGTCCGGCAGGACGCCACCGAAGACGACGGGCACCGAGCCCTTGCCGTCGGTGATGGTGAAATCGTTCACCGGATGGCCGTTCTTCAGCAGATGGCGCACGCTGCCTTTCACGACCAGGCCGCCGAGGCGAAACATCTGGCCAGGCGGCGGCGGCTTGGCGGCGACCTGCGCGGGCGAGAGGAAGAACACCAACGTATTGCGCAGCGCGGCCAGGGTGAGCCCTGTGGCGACACCCAGCCCCGCAAGGCAGGCAACGAGGATCAGCAGACGGCGGTGCTTGCGCTTCATCGGCTTTCCGGACTCATCGGCGCGCGCGCCCGCTCTCCGCGGCGGCCAGGCGCCGACGGGCCTTGCGCAGGCGCAACACCGTGTCGACGCAAAGCCAGCCGACGACGACCGCCGCCACCACGTACGAGGCGACGATAAACGGGAGTGCGTTCACGCCGAGCGCACCTCCGCCAGCAACAGCGAGCGCGTGCGCCGCTCCATCACCGCCGCGGACAGCCGCGCCAGCACCACGGCGGCGAACAGCAGGGTGAAGCCGAGGGCGGAGATCATCAGCGGCGCGAGCATGCCGATGTACATCTTGGGCGCGCTGGTGAGGCTGATGCTGTTGCCCTGGTGGAGCGTGTTCCACCACTGCACCGAGAAATGAATGATCGGCAGGTCCACCACGCCTATCAGCGCCAGGATCGAGGCGGCGCGGTAGCCGCGTTGCGGGTCATCGAAGGCGCGGATCAGCGCGATGTGGCCGAGATAGAGGAAGAACAGGACCAGCATCGAGGTCAGCCGAGCGTCCCATACCCAGTACGTTCCCCAGGTGGGCCGGCCCCAGAGGCTGCCGGTGACGAGGCACAATGCCGCGAAGGCGGCGCCGACGGGACCGATCTCCACCGCCGCGAGATCCGCCAGCGGGTGGCGCCAGACCAGCGACGCCACGGCACAGGCAGCGAGCGCCATGTACCCGGCGGAAGCAAGCCAGGCACTGGGCACGTGCAGGTACATGATGCGGACCGCGTTGCCCTGCTGCCAGTCGGCGGGGGCAATGAACAGGCCCCAGAACAGGCCCACGGTGGTCAGGATGCCGGCCGCCCAGGCAACTGGCGGGGTTACCCGCGCGGCCAGGCGTAGAAACTGACCGGGATTGGCAAAGCGGTGCCAACCCCGTGGCCTGGGTGCTGAAACAGTGGCGTCCACGGCCCGTCGTATAGAGGACGGGCCCCGTGGTTTGAAGCCCGAAGGGTTTGAAGCATGGCAGCATTACCGCTAATCAAGGCCTTGTTTATCCGCCACGACGCCCCAGAAATCGGGCGCCAACGACCGTCCGGGAGTTAGCATGCTGTTTGCGCTGATCTGCACCGACCGCCCCGCCAGCCTTGAGGTGCGGATGGCGACCAGGCCCGAGCATCTCGCCTATCTCGAGCAGTATGCCGCGAAGCTGGTTCAGGCGGGCCCGCTCCTCGACACCGAGGGGCGGCCCTGCGGCAGCCTGCTCCTCGTCGACGTCGAGGATCGCGCGGCTGCGGAGGGCTTCGCTGCCGCCGACCCCTATGCCAAGGCCGGCCTGTTCGAGAGCACCGTCATCCGCGCCTACCGCCCCGTCTTCCGCGACGGCGAACGTCTCGCCTGACCATGCGCGGGCCGCTGCCGGAGACCCTTTGGGAGGCCGCGTGATGGCGTTCTGGCTGGTCAAGTCCGAGCCCGACGCGTTCTCGTGGGAGCAGCAGGTGGCGAATGGCGTCGAGCCATGGACCGGCGTGCGCAACGCCATGGCGCGCAACAACCTGCGCGCGATGCAGCCGGGCGATCGCGCGTTCTTCTACCATTCCAATGTGGGTAAGGAGATCGTCGGCGTCGTCGAGGTCGTGCGCGCGGCCTATCCCGACCCCACGGCGGAAAAGGGCGACTGGGTCGCCGTCGATATGCGCGCGGTAGGGCCAATGCCCAACCCGGTGCCCTTGGCGGCGATCAAGGCGGACCCGGATTTCGCGGAATTCGCGCTGGTGCGCCAGTCGAGGCTCTCCGTCATGCCGGTGCCGCAACCGCTGTGGAAAAAGCTATGCCGCATGGGCGGATGGCGCGACTGACGGCGCAACGCCCCGGGAGGACATGACCATGTACTATCGCAATCTCGGCCGATCCGGCCTCAAGGTTTCCCCGCTCTGCCTGGGTGCGATGATGTTCGGGGGCGCGACGAGCGAGGCGGATTCGCGCGCGATCGTCGCACGGGCGCGCGAGCAGGGGGTGAACTTCATCGACCCCGCGGATGCCTATAGCGGTGGTGCGTCCGAGGAGGTGGTGGGGCGCGCGATCGCCGCCGACCGGGGCTGGTGGGTGGTCGCGACCAAGCTCGCCAACGCGACGGACGCCGCGGCGGGGCCGAACGGCACCGGGCTTTCGCGCCGGCACGCGATGCGCGCGGCCGAGGCCTCGCTGCGACGTTTGGGAATCGAGACGATCGACGTTCTCTACTGGCACAAGGAGGACCACGCGACACCGCTCGGCGAGAGCGTGCGCGCGATGGAGGATCTGGTGCGCGCCGGCAAGATTCGGCACTTCGGCGTTTCGAACCACCGCGCCTGGCGGATCGTGGAGATCTGCCGGCTGTGCGACGCGGCGGGGATCGACCGGCCGGTGGTGAGCCAGCCGCTGTACAACGCGATGAACCGCATGGTGGAGGTGGAACACCTGCCGGCCTGCGGCGCCTGCGGGCTCGGCGTCTTTCCCTACTCGCCGCTCGCGCGCGGCGTGCTGACGGGTAAGTACCAGCCCAATGTGGCGCCCCCGGAGGGCACGCGCGCGGCGCGGCGCGACAAACGGATGATGGAGACGGAATGGCGGCCGGAGAGCCTGGCGATCGCGGCCGAGTTCGCGGCGCGGGCGCGCGCGCTCAGCATCACGCCGGGTCAGTGGGCGCTGGCCTGGGTGCTGCGCAACAAGCTCGTCACCGGCGTGATCGCTGGGCCACGGACGAGGGAGCAATGGG
>DAHUXX010000285.1 GCA_027306955.1 Acetobacteraceae bacterium
GCTCTCGGTGGTGCTGATGGGCGTCGCCGCGAGCCTGGTGGCGCGGATGCTCACGCGCTACCGCTGGCTCGGCTGGGTCGGGCTGCTGGTGGTGCTGGAAATCGCGCTCCGGCTGATCTGGGAGGGGGCGTGGCAGATCGCGGGACGGGTGGGGTGAGGGGGCCTATTGCAGCCCCGCGAGCCGCCGCGCCTCGGCGAGTTCGGCTTCGTCCCAGATGCCGATGATCACGCCCTGGCGGAGCTGCACGCCGTCGGCATAGGCGGCGATCCTGCTGTCGGGCGTGGTGATGCGGTTGTGGTCCGTGAGCGCCCAGTCGAGCAGCGCGCGGGTCAGGCGGGCCCGCGTCGCCTCGTGCGCGGGGTCGGCGCCGAGGTCGTGGAACTCGTCCGGGTCCGTTGCGAGGTCGTACAGGATCGGCCGGTAGCCGGTGGCGTGGATCAGCTTGAAGCGCTCGTCGCGGACCATGAACAGCCGGCACTCGGGGATCGGCTGGCCGAGGGCGAGCCGCGCCTCCAGCATCGAGTAGTCCGCCTCGCTGATCGCGACCTGGCGCCAGGGGACATCCTCGCCGCGCAACAGCGGCAGCAGCGAGCGGCCCTCCACGATGTGGCGCGGCGGCGTGCCGCCGGCGAGCTCGATGAAGCTGGGGACGAGATCGATCGCCTCGACCAGCCTGTCGCACACGCCGCCGCGCGTGGCGTCCGCCCCCGCCCGCGGGTCGGCGACGATCAGCGGCACACGCACGGCGCATTCGTGGAAGAAATCCTTCTCCCCCATCCAGTGGTCGCCGAGATAGTCGCCATGGTCGGAGGTGAAGACGACGACGGTGCTGTCCGTGAGCCCGCGTTCGTCAAGGAAGCGGAACAACACGCCCATCTGGTCGTCGATCTGCTTGATCAGGCCCATGTAGGCAGGGATGACGCGCTCGCGCACCTCGTCGCGGGAGAAGTTGCGTCCCACGCGCATCTCCATCAGCGCGCGGCGCACCGGATGCGGGTCCCGCCGTTCCGCCTCGCTGCGGCGGGGCGGCAGCATGTCGTCCCTGCCATACATCGCGTGGTACGGCGCCGGCGCGATGTAGGGCCAGTGCGGCTTGATGTAGGAGAGATGCACGCACCAGGGCTGGTCACCGGCCTGCTCGATGAAGTCCATCGCGCGGCGCGTCATGTAGGGGGTCTCGGAATCCTCCTCCGCGACGCGCGCCGGCTTGTCGGCGTGCACCAGCAGCCAGCCGTTGTGCAGCGTGCCGTCCTCGGCCTCGCCGGAATTGGCCCAGTGCTCCCAGGGGTTCTCGCCGGGATAGCCGCGCCCGGCGAGCCAGGCATCGTAGCGCGGGCGCGGCTGCGACGGGTCCGGGTGCAGCCCGTCGTCGCGCTCGAACGGCTCGAACCCGGTCTCGGCGGCGAGCACGCCCAGGTTCGAGTTCGGATCGATACCGAGACGTTCCATGCCCTCGGTGTCCGCCTGCATGTGCGTCTTGCCGACAAGGACGGCGCGCATGCCGAGCTTGCGCAGATGCTCGCCCAGCGTCGGCTCGCCGATGCGCAAGGCGAAGCGGTTCCAGTTGGAACCGTGGCTCCTCATGTACCGCCCGGTATAGAAGCTCATGCGCGAGGGCCCGCAGACCGGCGCCTGCACATAGGCGCGGTCGAACCGCACGCCGCGCGCCGCCAGCGCGTCGATGTTGGGCGTGTGCAGATGCGGGTGGCCGTAACAGGACAGATAATCCCAGCGCAGCTGGTCGCACATGATGAAGAGAATGTTCGGCGCCGTCACAGGAACCCTTCCCGCTTGAAGCTCAGTTGCCTGCCGTTGCCGACGATGACGTGGTCGTGGATGGTGATGCCGAGCGCGCCCGCGGCCTCCTTGATCGCCTGCGTCATCTCGATGTCGGCGCGCGACGGCGAGGGGTCGCCGCTCGGGTGGTTGTGGGTGAGGATCAGCGCCGTGGCGCCGAGCTCCAGCGCGCGGCGCACCACCTCGCGCGGATAGACCGGCGTGTGGTTCACCGTGCCGCGCGCCTGCGCCTCGTCCGCAATCAGCCGGTTGCGGGTGTCGAGGAACAGCACGCGGAACTGCTCGATCGGCTCGCGCGCGATCGCGGCCTGCAGGTAGTCCATCAGCCGCGGCCAGTTGTCCAGCACCGGCGCGTCCTTCACCTCGGCGTGGGCGAGGCGCAGTGCGGCGGCATGCACCAGCTTCAGCGTCGCGGCCGCCGATTCGCCGATGCCCTTCACCGCCACGAGTTCCTTCTCCGGAGCCGCGATCACGTTGGCGAAGCTGCCGAAACGATTGAGCAACGCCTTCGCGAGAGGCTTGGTGTCGATGCGCGGCAGGCCGATGTAGAGCACCATCTCCAGCAGTTCGTAGTCGGCGAGCGAGGCGGGGCCGGCGCGCAGCAGGCGCTGGCGCATGCGCTCCCGGTGCAGGGCGGTGGCGCTCGCGGGCTCGTCGCGCCGGCCGCCGCGCCTGGCCGGCAGCAGGTCGCCCTGGTCCGCGGATCGGGTCATGCAGCGGAGCCTGCCATGTGCGGCTTGCGGTTGGAAGCGCGGCAGGCCAACAGGGTGGAGGGTGGCGGCGGGGGCGATTCGGCGATGGAACCGGTGCTGCACGGCTATCGGCACAGCGTGTATGCGTGGATCGCGCGCCTGGTGCTGCGCGAGAAAGGGGTGGCGCATGGCTGGCGCGAGGTGGATCCGTTCTCGCCCTTCGTGCCGGACCATTACCGCGCGCTGCACCCGTTCGGGCGCGTGCCGGTGCTCGTGCATCGCGAGTTCGTGCTCTACGAGACCTGTGCCATCGCCCGCTATGTAGACGAGGCGTTCGAGGGTCCGGCGCTGCAGCCCGCGGGCGCGAGGGAGCGGGCGCGGATGCAGCAGATCGTCTCCATCGTGGACAGCTACGCCTACCGGCCAATGGTCCGCCAGGTCTACACGCACAGCGTGTTCCGCCCGCGTCTCGGCCGTGCCGCGGACCCGGCGGAGGTCGTCGCGGGCCTCGCCGCCGCGCGCACCGTGCTCGGCGCGCTGGAGCGGCTGGTCGCCCCGCCCGACTCGCCGCGATGGGCCCCGACCCTCGCGGACCTGCACCTGGCACCGCTGATGGGCTATTTCGCCGATGCCGCGGAGGGACACGCGCTGCTCGCCACCTATCCGCGCCTCGCCGCCTGGTTCGCCGCGATGGCGGCGCGGGAGGCCTACCGGGCGACGGAGCCGCGATTGCCGTGACAGGGGCTGCGCCGATCGTCGATCGGCGGTCGCCCCTAGCCCGGTATCGTCCAGGGGGCCAGCGCCGCCCGCCAGGCGTCCGTGAAGGGGATCGCGCGGCGGGTCTGGGTGGACATCATCGCGATCACGGTGCTCGCGCGCGCGGTCTCGGTCTCGCCCACGAGCACGCGCTGGCCGAGGCGCGCGGACTTGTTGCCGATGTGGCTGACCCAGGTCTCGATGGCCACCTCGCCGGGCCAGGTCATCTCGCGCAGGAAATCCAGTTCCAGCCGCACCAGCACCACGGTGTTGCCCGCCGCGGGATCGAGCAGCCCGGCCTCGCGCGCAAGCTCGGAGCGCCCGGCCTCCAGCATCACGGCATAGACCGCGTTGTTGACGTGACCCAGCGCGTCGGTGTCGCAGAAACGCAGGATTTGCCGGGTGACGTGGGGGCGGGCGGCGTGCGGGGACGGCAAGGGCTTGGTCAGGCCGTGGGGTAGGGCGGCTTGTCGGCCCCCGTGGGCGAGAGGGTGAACACCTCCACCCCGGTCTCTGTCACGCCCACCATGTGCTCGAACTGTGCCGAGAGGGAACGGTCGCGCGTGACCGCGGTCCAGCCGTCCTCCAGCACCTTCACCTCCGGGCGGCCGGCGTTCACCATCGGCTCGACGGTGAAGAACATGCCAGGCTGCAGCACCGGGCCCTCGCCGGCATGGCCGTAGTGCAGCACGTTGGGCGGCGCGTGGAAGCGCTTGCCGATGCCGTGGCCCACGAAGTCGCGCACCACGCTGAAGCGGTGGCGCTCCACGAAGCTCTGGATGGCGTGGCCGATGTCGCCGAACGTGTTGCCCGGCTTCACCGCCGCGATGCCGCGCAGCAGCGCCTCGTAGGTCACGTCGATGAGGTTGCGCGCCTTCGTGCTCGGCGGCCCGGCGCAGTACATGCGGCTGGAATCGCCATGCCAGCCATCGAGGATCACGGTCACGTCGATGTTCACGATGTCGCCGGACTCGAGCTTCCGCTCGCCCGGAATGCCGTGGCAGACGACGTGGTTGATCGAGGTGCAGATGGATTTCGGGAAGCCGCGGTAGTTGAGCGGCGCCGGCACCGCGCCATGCGCAACGATGAAATCGTGGCACAGCTCGTCGAGCCTTCCGGTGGTGACACCGGGCGCGACGTGATGGGCGATCATGTCCAGCGTCTCGGCCGCGAGCCTGCCCGCCGCGCGCATGGGCGGGAAATCCTCCGGCCCGTGGATCGGGATTCGCCTCGTGTCGGTCTGGCCGTCCATCGTCCTGCTCCGCGCGCCGCACCCCTTCGGCGGCACAAAAAGCGAAGATGCGCATCCGGGCGTGCCTGCGCAAGTTGCGGCAGGTCAGCGCAGGGCGCGCGTCTGCGCCTCGTTGACGGTGAAATCCGGGTTCACGACGACGCCATAGACCTCCCGCGCCGCCTCGGCCGAGAGCACGCCGTCGCGCACATCCGCCGCGACCTCGGCGGCGGGGCGGGCGCGCGGGTCGCCGTAGCCGCCGCCGCCGGGCAGCAGCAGCAGCAGCCGCTCGCCGTCCGGCACGATCTGGAACCCCTTGGTCCGCAGCGTCTCGCCCGAGGCCAGGCGCACGCCGCCGGCAGCCCCCGCGCCGCCGCCGGCACGGCCCTTCGCAGGGTGGCCGACGCGGTCGAAGATGGCGTTGACGGCGAATTCCAGATCGCCCTTGGTGGCGATCTCCATCACCTGCCCGAGCCCGCCGCGATGCCGGCCTGGCCCCGCGGAGTCCGGGCGCAGCTCCTTGCGCCAGAACACCACCGGCGCCACGTTCTCCGTCGCCTCCACCGGCATGGTGCGCACGCCGGAGGGGAAGGCGGTGCCGTCCAGCCCGTTGCGCCGCGCCGTGGCGCCGGTGCCGCCGGAGTTGAAGGTGATGACCTCGAAATCCGCCGGCACCGGCCGGTTGCCGCGCCGATGGCCGGAGACACCGGCGCCGCCGCGCAGCGGCGGGTTCCACAGGCAGGACGATCCCTCCGCCGCCACGCGCTCCGGCACCGCCTGGTAGAGGCAGCCCATCATCAGGTCCGGCAGGAGCTGGCCGACCACGTGGCGCACCGAGACAGGGTAGGGCCGCGGGGCGTTGAGGATGCAGCCCTCGGGGATCGCCATGCGGAACGGCGCCAGCGAGGCCCAGTTGTTCGGGATCTGCGGCGCCACGACCACCTTGATGCCGAAGCTGGCATAGGCGCGGCAATAGGCGGCGGGAACGTTGATGCCGCGCCCGGCGAGCCCGGAGGTGCCGGCGAAATCCACCTCGATGGTCTTCGCCCCCACGCTCATGCTGGCCGCGAGCCGCACCGGCTCGTCGTAGCCATCCGACCAGATCTCGGCGGCGTAGGTTCCCGCTGGGATGGCCGCGATCGCCTCTTCCGTCGCGCGCAGCGAGCTTGCGAAAATGAACTCGGCCAGGCCCTCGATACCCCCCCCTTCAGCGCTGGCGAGTTCGAACTCATCCAGCATTTCCGCCAGCCGCCGCGCGCCGGTGTCGTTGCAGGCGCAGAGCGAATAGACGTCGCCCTCCAGCTCCACCGGCAGGCGCGAGCCGGCGCGGATGAAGTCGAAGAAGGTCTCGTTCGGCCTGCCCTCGCTGAAGCACTTCACGATCGGGATGTAGAGCCCTTCCTCGAACACGGAGCGCCCCTCCGGCCCCATGCCGAGCCCGCCGACGTCGATCACGTGCGCGGTGTTGGCGAACAGGCCCACCCTTGTCCCGCGATGGAAGGCGGGCGTGACCACGGTGAGGTCGTGCAGGTGCCCGGTGCCGAGCCACGGGTCGTTGGTGATGTAGTGGTCGCCCGGGCGCATCGTCGCCGCCGGGAACTTCGCGAGGAAGTGGCCCACGCTCTCCATCATGGAGTTGACGTGGCCTGGCGTGCCGGTGACGGCCTGGGCGAGCATGCGGCCACGGAGGTCGAAGATGCCGGCGGAAAGGTCGCCCGCCTCGCGCACCGTGGTCGAAAAGGCGGTGCGGATCATCGTCTGCGCCTGTTCCTCGACGACGGCGATCAGGCGGTTCCACATCACCTGCATGCGGATGGCGGCGAGCGCGTCCCCGTTCCTGGTCATGGCGTTACGATTCCCGCGTGAGCAGAATTGAGCGGTCGGGCTGCAGCGAGGCGGTCCAGCCGGGCCCGACGAGGGTGGAGGTTTCGTCCTCGGCGATGATGGCGGGGCCGGCGAGCGGCGTGCCGGCGGTAAGCGAGCCGCGATCGACCACGCGCCATTGCGAAACCGTACCCCTCGCGGTGTCGCGCACGCGCTGCGTGCGCTCGCCTGCCGCACCCTGCGCCTCGCCGCGGACCCCGGGCCCCGCCGTCCGTTCCGTCGCGACGCGCACGGCGAAGCTCATCACCTCGACATCGGAGCCGGGCACCGGCCGGTCGTAGAAGCGCGCATAGGCGGCGTCGTAGTCGCGGCGAAGCTGTTCCACATCCGCCTGCGAGAGCGGCCAGCGCGGCAGCGCCACGGGAATCTCGTGCCCCTGGCCGACATAGCGCATGTAGGCGATGCCGCTGGTCGCGCTCGGCCGGCCGAAACTGCCCGCCGCCACCAGCGAAGCCGCCTCGCGCTCCATGGCGGCGAGCAGCGCGTTGACCGCTTCGCGATCGAAACGGCCGAGGCGCTGGTAGAGGCTGCGCACCACCTCGTAGGCGATGGGCGCGCGCAGAAACCCGATGGCGCTGCCCACGCCCGCCCCCGCCGGCACCAGCACGCGGCGCACGCCGAGCTTCTCCGCGACCCGGTAGCCGTGCACCGGCCCGCCGCCGCCGAAGGCGATCAGCGTGCGCCCCTCCTGCGTGGTGCCGGATTCCACCGCGTGCACGCGCGCGGCGTTGGCCATGTTCTCGTCCACCATCTCGACGATGCCGAGTGCGGCCATCTCCGCCTCCAGGTTGAGCGGCCGGCCGATGGTGGTCTCGACCGCGGTCCCGGCCGCCGCCGTGTCCAGCTTCATCGTGCCGCCGGCGAAACGCTCGGGGTCGTAGCGGCCGAGCAGCAGGTTGGCGTCCGTCACCGCGGGTCGCGTGCCGCCGCGGCCGTAGCACGCCGGGCCGGGGTCGGCGCCGGCGCTCTGCGGCCCCACGGCGATGCGGCCGAGCGCATCGACGCCGGCGAGGCTGCCGCCGCCGGCGCCGATCTCCACCATCTCGATCACCGGGATGCGCAGCGGCAGGCCGGAGCCCTTGCGGAAGCGGCCGACGCGCGCGACCTCGAAGCTGCGCGCGGTGTGCGGCGCATAGTCGTCGATGAGGCAGATCTTCGCGGTGGTGCCGCCCATGTCGAAGGAGAGCACGCGGTCGAGCCCGTTCGCCCGCGCGATGTCGGCGGCGAACAGCGCGCCGCCGGCGGGCCCGCTCTCCACCAGGCGGATCGGGAAGCGGCGGGCGGTCGCGAGCGTCGTGAGCCCGCCGCCCGAGAGCATCAGGAACACCGGTGCCGCGAGGCCCATGTCGCGCAGCGCCGTCTCCAGCCGGCCGAGATAGCGGTCCATCAGCGGCTGCACATAGGCGTTGGCGACGGTGGTGGAGAAACGCTCCCACTCGCGCATCTCGGGCGAGACCTCGGAGGCGAGTGAGACGGGAACCCTCGGCAGCACCTCGCGCACGATCCCCCGCGCGCGCTCCTCGTGCGCCGGGTTGACGAAGCCGTGCAGGAACCCGATGGCGATGCTCTCGGCGCCCGCCTCGCGCAGCGACCGCGCGGCGGCGGCGACGGCGGCCTCGTCCAGCGCCAGCAACACCCGCCCTTCGTTGTCGAGGCGTTCCGGAACGCCGAGGCGCATATGGCGCGCCACCAGCGGCTCCGGCAGGATGATGTCGAGGTCGTACTGGTCGTAGCGGCTCTCGTTGCCCAGCGCCAGCACGTCGCGGAAGCCGCTCGTGGTGACGAAGCCGGTGCGCGCGCCGCGCCGCTCGATGATGGCGTTGGTGGCGAGCGTGGTGCCGTGGATGACGAGCGCGATGTCGGCCGGCGCCATCGCCGCCTCGCGCAGGATCGCGGCGATGCCGGCGAGCACGCCCTCCTCCGGCGCCGCCTGCGTGGTCAGCACCTTGGCGGTCCAGCGGCGTTCCGGCGTTTCGAGGGCGAGGTCGGTGAAGGTGCCGCCGATATCGACGGCGAGACGGGCGGAGAGCCGGGCGTTTGCGGGCATGCCCGGAAACTGCCGCGCGGCCCGGAAGCTGGCAAGGCGGGGTTTCGCGCCCGCGCCCGCTGCGCCATGATGCGGCAACAATCACGGGAGCGGTCGCATGTCCAAGCCAGTCCTCGCCATCACCCGCCGCCTGCCGCAGGCGGTGGAGGCGCGCGCGGCCGCCGAATTCGAGGCCAGGCTCTCCGAGGCGGACATGCCGGTCATCCGCGCCGACATCCTGCGCATCAGCCAGGGGGCGGACGCGCTGCTGTGCTGCCCGGCGGAGCGGCTCGACGCGGGAACGATCCAGGCGCTGCCGGCGAGCATCAAGGTGATCGGCACGTTCAGCGTCGGCTTCGACCATATCGACCTCGCGGCCGCGAAGGCGCGCGCCATCCCGGTGGTGAACACGCCCGACGTGCTCAGCGTCGCCACCGCCGAATGCGCGATGCTCCTGATCCTGGCCGCGGCGCGCCGCGCGGGCGAGGGCGAGCGGCTGCTGCGCGCCGGCAAATGGACCGGCTGGGCACCGACGCAGCTCATCGGCACGCAGGTTTCCGGCCGCAAGCTCGGCATCCTCGGCCTCGGGCGCATCGGGCGGGAGCTTGCCCGCATGGCGCGCGGCTTCGGGATGGAGATCCACTACCACGACATCGCCCGCCTGCCGCCGGAGCTGGAGCAGGGTGCGACGTTCCACCCCACGGACGCGACCTTCCTGCCGCAATGCGAGGTGTTGTCGCTCAACACGCCAGGGGGCGAGGGCACGCGCGCGTGGCTGAACGCGGATCGCATCGCGCGGCTGCCCAGGGGCGGCATCGTGGTCAACGCCGCGCGCGGCACGCTGGTGGACGACAACGCCCTGATCGCCGCCCTGCGCGGCGGCCACCTCGCGGCGGCGGGGCTCGATGTCTACAACGGCGAGCCGAACCTGCACGACGGCTATCGCGGCCTCGAGAACGCGGTGCTGCTGCCGCACCTCGGCAGCGCCACCGCCTCCACCCGCGACGCCATGGGATTTCTGGTTCTGGACGGCATCGCGGCGGTGCTGGCGGGCAGGACGCCGAAGAACCTCGTCGCGTAACGTCCCGCGTGCCTTGCCCCCGGTGCCCACGGTGGGCATAACGGGCCGATCCCAGCGCGGAAGGAAGGCAAGGCATGCGGCTTGCGGTGCTGAAGGAGCAGGCCGGCGAACCACGGGTCGCCGCGACGCCTGAAACTGTCAAGAAACTCAAAGTGTTAGGGCTCGACGTCGCGGTCCAGGCCGGGGCCGGCGCGCACGCCGCGATCGCCGACTCGGAGTACGCGGCCGCGGGTGCCGAGATCGCGCCCGACATGGCGGGCGCCGTCGCGGGCGCCTCCGTCGTGTTCTCCGTCCGCCCGCCGCAGGTCGGCGCACTGCCGCGCGGCTCGCTGCTGGTGTGCATCGCGGGCGCGCATGGCG
>DAHUXX010000293.1 GCA_027306955.1 Acetobacteraceae bacterium
GCTCTCGCTGCTCGCCGTCATCGTGCTGGCCGCGCTCGCGCTCTGCCTCGCGGGCCTGTGGTCCGCCCCGCTCGATTTCGACGAAATCGCAACGAATTACTTCGCGCACCTTTCCGTCCACCACCTCATCGCCCAGTCCGCGCTGCGCGAGCCGAACCCGCCAAGCTTCTACCTCCTGGAACACCTGCTGCTCCTCGCAGGCCTTTCCGGGCGCGCCCTGCGCCTGCCCACCATCCTCGCCGGCACCGCTTGCGTGCCGCTCGCCTGGGCGATCGCGCGCCGGCTGGACGGCCGCGTCGCGGGCCTTCTCGCCGCGGCACTCGTCGCGACCTCGCCCACCAGCCTCGCGATGGCGCTCGAGGCGCGCGTCTACGCCCTCGTCGCCGCCGTCACGCTGCTCGCGATCCTGCTGCTCCTGCTCCAGGCCGACGCCGCCCGCCAGAGCAGGGCAGCCGGCTCCAGGAAGCTCTGGCTCGGGATCGTCCTCGCCTCGGCGGCGTTGCTGTGGCTACACGACGCCGACTTCGTCATCGTGCTCTCCCTCAACCTCCTCGCCTTCATTCTCTGGGCGTTCCAGATCCGCAACCGCCGCTTCGCCGGGGCCTGGCTGCTCTCGCAAAGCCTCGCCGCCCTCGCCTGGTCGCCCTGGCTCCCGGTCGTCCTGCGCCAGGCGCGCGACCGCACGATTGCGAACTTCTCCACCGCGCCCACGCTCGCCAACCTCAAGACCGACGTCATGCGCACGATCGGCCAGCCGCTGCTCGCCTTCGCCCAGCCCTGGTTCGACCGCATCGTCCTGCTCTTCGCCCCGCTCGGTGCCTTCCTTGCCCGCTGGCGCGCCGCCGCCCTCGCGCTGCTCGCAGCCGCGCTCGCGATCGGCCCCGCGATCGCCTATGCCGCAAGCCTCTGGAAGCCGATCCTGAACGGCAAGACCGAGCTCTGGATCCTCGCTCCGTTCCTCATCCTGGTTGCCATCGCCTTCGCCCGGCTGGGCCGCTTCGGCCGCCTGGCCTTCGCCGTCCTCCTCGCCGCCCATCTGGCCGGCCTGTGGCGCCTGGCCATCGCCGCGCCCAACAACGACGGCCCCGCCCTGGTCGCCGCGATGCGCCGCGATGTCTGCCGCGGCGATCCCGTCTATTTCGATCCCGTGGGCATGCAGGCCGTCGCCGCCTACGCCGGCTGGCGCATGCCCGCCTCGCTCACCCTCGGCGACGCTGCCCTCGACTGGTATCGCGCCTTCCCCGGCCGCACGCTCGCCGAATGGCGTGCCTCGCCCGCCGGCCAATCCGCCACGCGGCTATGGATCGTCCAGCTCGGCAACATGGAAAACCTCCACCGCACCGAGGCCCGTCTCGGCCCCGCCTGGCACCGCACCCGCCTCTGGGGCGACGGCTACTACGCCCTTGCCCTCGAGCAACGCGGCCCAGCCGGCGCACGTGCGTGCCCCGCAAGTCCGGCCCGACGTTGATGCGAAACCCCCGCCATCACCAGCCCCGCCGGCGATCGGCGCCTTTCGCGCGGCCTCACTTCAGCGGAATGCGCAGCATCAATCCCGGCGCCAGCCGGTTGCCGATCGCGGTCCGGTGCTGGCTGCGCCGCGCCAGTTCGTTGTCATAGGCCGACCCTGGCGAATACGCGCCGCCCAGCGGCACGTAGCCACGCGTATCCGTGAGCCCCGGCACCACCTCCACCTGCGGCTTCGCGCGCGGCCCCGGCAGGTCGAAGCTCGCGTCCGGCACCGGCGCCGGCACATAGCCGGATGGCGGCGTCTGCCCCTGCGCCCCGGGATCGGCGACCAGCAGCATCGCCGCCAGCGCCGCATGCACCATCATGACCGCACCGCCGCGAACCCGAGCCCCGCCGGCTCCATCGCCGGCGCGCCGAGCGGTCCCTCCGGGTTCGCCCGCCACGCCTCCAGCGTCCAGCGCACCGAGGGAAACGCGATCGCCTCCCACGGGATCGCATCCCACGCGAACAGCGCCACCGCCTCGCTCTTCGGTCCCGCGCTGTACCCCGGCGGGCCCTCGAACCGCGCGCGGAACATGAGTTGCACCTGGCCGATGCGGGGGATGGAGTAGACCCCCAGCAGCCCCTCGACCGCGATCGCCGCCTGTGCCTCCTCCATCGCCTCGCGCACGGCGCCTTCGGCCGCGGATTCGTCGTGCTCCATGAACCCCGCCGGCAGCGTCCAGTACCCGCGCCGCGGCTCGATCGCCCGCCGGCACAGCAACACGCGCCCTTCGTGCGCCACCACGCTGCCGACCACGATCTTCGGGTTGTCGTAGGCAATGTGCCCGCACGTGTCGCACACCATGCGCTCGCGCGTATCGCCCTCGGGCTGCCGCAGGCTGAACTGCTCGCTCATGCCCGGAATTTGGCGACGCCACCCCGCCATCGCAAGCGCGCCCCATCGCAAGCGCGCCCCATCTCACGCGCGCCCTTGCGTCGTTCCCGCCGGCGTTGTCTCTCTCTCGCATGACAGCCAACACAACCTCGCCGACGCTCGCGGACATCGAGGCCGCCGCCACCCGCATCGCGCCGCATGTGCGCCGCACCCCGGCGCTGCGCGTCGCACCTCACCTCGTGCTGCACCTCGAATGCCTGCAGGTCGCCGGCTCCTTCAAGCCGCGCGGCGCCTTCAACACCATGCTGCAACTCCCCCGCGACACGCTCGCGAGCGGCGTCGCCACCGCCTCGGGCGGCAACCACGGCATGGGTGTGGCCTACGCCGCCCGCGCGCTCGGCATCCCGGCCGCGATCTACGTCCCCGCCAGCACCGGCGCGGCGAAGCGCGCGGCGATCGCCGCCCTCGGCGCCACCGTCACCGTCCACGGCGACGTCTGGGACGACGCCGATGTCGCTGCCCGCGCCCACGCGGAAAAACACGGCCTCGCCTACGTCCACCCCTTTGCCGATCCGCGCGTCATCGCGGGGCAGGGGACGCTGGGCCTCGACCTGCTGGCAGCCACGCCCGAAGCCACCACCGTGCTGGTCGCCATCGGCGGCGGCGGCCTCGCCGCCGGCGTGGCACTCGCCCTCAAGTCCCGCGCGCCCGCCATCCGCCTCATCGGCGTCGAGCCCGAGGGCGCGCCCACGCTCCACCACAGCATCGCCGCAGGCCGCCCGATCCGCCTCGACCGCATCGAAACCGTCGCCGGCACTCTCGCCCCGCGCGCCACCGACCCGCTCAACTTCGCCATAATCCGCGAGCATTTCGAGCGCGTCGTCCTGGTCCCCGACGAGGCCATGCGCGAGGCTTCCCGCCACCTCTGGCGCGAGGCCGCCATCGCCACCGAACTCTCCGGCGCCGCCACCGTCGCGGCCCTGCGCACCGGCGCCTACGCGCCCATCCCGGGCGAGGAGGTCGTCGCCATCGTCTGCGGCGCCGGCAGCGATGGCTTCGGCTGATCGTCTGCTCCCGAGCACCGGGGGCTACCGCGCCCTCCTCGCAAGTCCCGGCGTCGCGCCGCTACTGGCCGCGACCCTGC
>DAHUXX010000279.1 GCA_027306955.1 Acetobacteraceae bacterium
CCGGTTTCGCGGTCGCGCACGCCGGTGCGCCCGCCGCGTGTGCCGCCCTCGAGAAGAACCTGCAGCGGGCGGCCGATGTTGGCGGCGCGGGCGGCAGCGGCGAGCTGGGCGACGTTGGCCTGCGAGTCGACGAGGCAATAGAAGTCGAACCCGGGGTCTCGCTTGAGTTCCTCCAGCACGTAGTGGATCGCCTGCTTTCCCAGGAGTTGGTTCGCCAGCACGATGCGAGGGAAGCCGAAATCGCGCGCGACCTGGATCTGTTGCGGAGTCGCAAGGGTGACGGCCCAGGCGCCGTCCTCGATCTGCCGGGCGAAGAGCTGGGGAGCCATCGTCGTCTTGCCGTGCGGCGCGATCGCGGCGTGCGAGCGCGTGAGGAAGCCCTGCATCCAGTGGCTGTTGTGGGCGATGGCGCTGTCCCTGAGCACCGCGACGGGGAAGTTCGTGTCCTCGCGCAGGATGTTCCAGCCCTTCCTGCCGATCTCGGCGAGGCGGAACGGGGCGGTGCCGCCGGGGATGCCTTTGACCCGGTGGTCGAGGATGGTGTTGTCGATGTCGGAGAGGTTCATTGGCGCTTTGGAGATCTGATTGCGGGACGGTGGATGGACGGGTGCCTCGGGCAGCATCATCGGTCCGGCGCCGGGGCGTGTCGAGGGTCCCGGTTCGGCGCGAACGTGGCGAGCAGGGCGGTTTGCGGCTGATGCACAGGCATGAGTGAACTGGCGGACCGCATCATCGGCCACTACGAGCGTCACGCCCGCGACTGGGATGCCGACCGCCAGCGCGCGGCGTGGAACGACAAGCCGTGGCATGAGCGGTTTGCCGCGTTGCTGCCGGCCGGTGCGAGCGTTCTCGATCTGGGCTGCGGCTCGGGCTCTCCGGTCGCGGCGTACATGGCGCGCCGCGGGCTGCGCGTGACCGGCGTCGACTCATCGCCGAGTTTCATTTCGATCTGCCGCGAACGCCTCCCCGGCCACGAATGGCTGGCGGGGGATATGCGCACGCTGGGTCTCGGCCGCGCTTTCGACGGCATCCTGGCGTGGGACAGCTTCTTTCATCTCACGCCGGAGGATCAGTGCCGGATGTTCGCAGTGTTCGCGAGGCACGCGACGCCGTCCTGCGTGCTGATGTTCAACAGCGGGCACGCGCATGGCGAACGGATCGGCAGCTATCGTGGCGATCCGCTGTATCACGCGAGCCTCGATGCCGACGAGTACAGGGGGCTGCTCGACGGCATCGGCTTCGAGGTGGTCGAGCATGCCGTCGAGGACTGGCGGACCGGGGGTGGGCGAACGGTCTGGCTTACGCGGTCCCAGGGGCCGCGGCCGGCCGGGCCCGAGCGGCGCTAGATCGCGCGCCAGACCTCGCCGTCTGCGGTGGCGCGGGATTCGGCGGCGAGCTTGTCGAGGTGGGCGGCGACGCTGCGGGCGGCGGCACCCTTCAGCCTGGCGTCGAGATCGGGGTAGAGGCGGGCGACGATCTCCGGGATCGTTTTCGGGCCTTCCTCGAGGGCGCGGACGATCGCGGCCTCGCGCTGCAGGCGGTGGGCGAGGAGGTGGCGCACCAGGCGATGGGGGTCCGCGAGCGGCGGGCCGTGGCCAGGGAGGTAGAGCTTCGCCGGGCGCCCGAGCAGACGGCGCAGGCTCGCGATGTAGGCCGCCATGTCGGTGACGACGCTGGAGTTCCAGCTCATCACCTGGTCGCCGGAGAACAGGATTTCGTTCTGCTCCCAGCACAGATGGTCGGCGGCGTGGCCTTGCGTGTGGACCGCCTGCCAGGGGCCGCAGAAATCGCCGTCCGCGAGCTTGTTGTCGAGGTCGAGCGGGGGGAGCGACGGGCCATAGACGGGGGCGCCGGTCGCCGCGATGAGGGCGGGGAGCGCGCCCACGTGGTCGGCGTGGTGGTGGGTGACAACGATGCGCGCGACGCGGCTCGCGGCGGCGAGGATGGCGGCGATGTGGGTGCCATCCGCGGGACCGGGGTCGAGCACCCAGGTGCCGTCCGGCCCCTCCAGCAGGTAGGTGTTGGTGCCCCAGTAGGTCATGGGGCCGGGGTTGGGGGCGACCAGGCGGCGGATGCCCGGTATCACGTCAAGTGCCACCCCGCGCGGCGGCTCGGCCTCGGTCAGGAAACCCATCGTGTCCCTGCTTGCTCTCTGGCGTGCATGGGACGAGCCTGCCGCAAACGGAGCGGGCGCGCCATGCGGCCGTGGCGGGGACGACGCATGCATAACCTGATCACCGATATTCCCGGTATCGCCGTGGGCCACGCGACCGACCTCACGCTGGGCTCCGGCTGCACCGCGGTGCTGTTCGACCGGGCGGCGGTGATGGCGGTGACGATCCGCGGCGGCGCGCCGGGCGGGCGGGACACGGCGATGCTGGAGCCGGAGATGACGCGCCAGGAGATCGACGGCGTGGTGCTCTCGGGCGGCTCCGTCTATGGGCTCGACGCCGCCGGGGGAGCGCAGGCCTGGCTGCGCGAGCAGGGGCGCGGGTTCCGGCTGCGTGGGGCGCTGGTGCCGCTGGTCTCCGCTGCGATCGTGTTCGATCTGCTCAACGGCGGCGACAAGGGCTGGGGACGGTTCTCGCCCTATCGGGAGCTTGGGTATGCCGCGGCGCAGGCGGCGGTACACGCGGCGTTTCCGCTGGGCACGGTGGGGGCCGGGACCGGGGCGACGACGGCGACGCTCAAGGGTGGGCTGGGGTCGGCGAGTGCGAGGACGGCGAATGGGCATCTCGTCGGCGCGATCGTTGCGGTGAACGCGGTGGGGTCGGCGACGATCGGGGACGGGGCGCATTTCTGGGCCTCGCCGTGGGAAGTGGGGCACGAGTTCGGGGGGCTCGGAATGCCGGCGCATCCGGACGCGACGCTGCGGATGAAGGGGGCGCCGGTGCCGCAGTCCACCACCATCGCGCTGGTGGCGACGGACGCGAAACTGACCAAGGCGCAGGCGAAGCGGCTCGCGATCATGGCGGACGACGGGCTCGCGCGGGCGATCCACCCGGCGCACGCGCCGATGGACGGGGACACGGTGTTCGCGGCCGCGACCGGCATGGGGGCGGCGGTGGACGACCTGGCGCTGACGGAACTCGGGCACATGGCGGCGTGCACGCTGGCGCGGGCGATCGGGCGCGGGGTGTTCCATGCGACCGCCCTGCCCTATCCCGGCGCGCTGGCGGACTGGCACCAGCGGTTCGCCACGCTGGCCGCGAGATAAATTCGGCGGCGATCGGCGGGGATTCGCGCGCGCGATGACGCGGATCAACGAGCGCCCTTGCCGTGCCCCCCGGGCAACGCTAAGCGAGGCCGCTCCCACAACAGGCGCGCGGAATGTTCTCTCGGCTGCTTGGCTTCATGTCCGCCGACATGGCGATCGATCTCGGTACCGCCAACACGCTGGTCTACGTCAAGGGGCGCGGCATCGTGCTCGCGGAACCCTCGGTCGTGGCGATCGCGGATGTGCGCGGCAAGAAGCACGTGCTGGCGGTGGGCGAGGATGCCAAGCTGATGCTCGGGCGCACGCCGGGAAACATCTCCGCCATCCGGCCGCTGCGCGACGGCGTGATCGCCGATTTCGAGGTGGCGGAGGAGATGATCAAGCATTTCATCCGCAAGGTGCATAACCGGCGCGGGTTCGCCTCCCCCGTGATCATCGTCTGCGTGCCGTCGGGCTCCACCGCCGTCGAGCGGCGGGCGATCCAGGAGAGTGCCGAGAGCGCGGGCGCGCGCAAGGTGCTGCTGATCGAGGAGCCGATGGCCGCGGCCATCGGGGCGGGGCTGCCGGTGACCGAGCCCTCCGGCAGCATGATCGTCGATATCGGCGGCGGCACCACGGAGGTCGCGGTGATCTCGCTCGGCGGCATCGTCTATGCCCGCAGCGTCCGCGTCGGCGGCGACAAGA
>DAHUXX010000008.1 GCA_027306955.1 Acetobacteraceae bacterium
GTGGATTCCGGGCTCCGCCCGGCTGGGCAGGAGGCTAGCCTCTTGCGCCTCCTTTGCTCAGCAGCCACAGACGCAACGCGAGCGCGTTGTTCCGCTCCTCGTCCTTCGCGGCATAAAGCAGGGTGACCGGGCCGGCGGCGATCCGCTCCCGCAGCGCCGCCAACGCTGCCTGCGCGGCGGGCATCAGCAGCTCTTCGGCATAGGCTGCGCGAAAGGCCTCCCAGTCCTCGGGATGGCCGTGAAAGCGCTTGCGCAGCCCGTTGCTCGGCGCGACGTCGCGCAGCCAGGCATCGATCGCAGCCTTCTCCTTCGCGATGCCGCGCGGCCACAGCCGGTCGACCAGCACCCGCGCGCCGTCCGCTGCTTCGGGCGCCGCATAGACGCGCTTTACCCTGATCCCGCCCGCTTTCCGCTTCTCCGCCATCGCGTCCTCACCCTGCCGGCTCTTGCCAAGCCAGCATACTCCTTGACGGAAATGTAGCCACGACTACATCCTCTTGCCGCGGCAACAAAAAGAGCGAGTGCCTTGCTGCATTGCCCGGATACCGCATTCGACACGGCCCCGCGCGATGAGCTCCTTCGCGAAGACTTGCTGCGCGCGCGAGACCGCCGCCGCGTGCGCGCCGCGCGCGCCGGGCACCACAATCTGCGCCTGCTCTGGCTCCTCGTCGGCCCCGGCATCCTCGTCATGCTCGGCGAGAACGACGGGCCGAGCATGGTCTCCTACGCCACCACCGGCGCCGCCTACGGCATCGGCTTCTTCGTCCCCTTCATTCTGCTGACCTTCGCCATGGCCTTCGTGGTGCAGGAGATGACCGTGCGCCTCGGGGCGGCGACGCATCGCGGCCACGCGGAACTGATCTTCCAGCGCTTCGGCCCGTTCTGGGGCTGGTTCGCCATGGCCGACCTGGTCGTCGGCAACCTGCTCACGCTCGTCACGGAGTTCATCGCCATCCAGGCCGGCGCGCTCTATTTCGGCGTCCCGCCCGCACTCTCGGTGGCCGCCGGCGCGCTTTTGGTGGTCGGGGCGCTGGCGCTGCGCCGCTACGCCACCTGGGAACGCATTCTGATGGCGCTTGCGGTCTTCAACCTGCTCTTCGTCCCCGCCGCCATTATGGCGCGGCCGAGCGGGGCGACGCTGCTGCACGCTATCGCCACCTGGGGCCCGCTGCCGGGCGGGATCACCACGGGGTTCGTCACCCTCATCCTGGCCAATATCGGCGCCACCGTGACGCCTTGGATGCTGTTCTTCCAGCAGAGCGCCGTCGTGGACAAAGGTCTTACCCGCGCCGACATCGCCCAGGGCCGCCTGGACACCGCGCTGGGCGCGTTCGTCGCCGCCGTCGCCGCCATCGCCACCGTGGCCGCGGCGGCGCCGCTGCATGCCGCGCATATCGACGTTTCCCACCTCGTGAACGGCGCCGATTTCGCGACCGCGCTGCGCCCCTATATCGGCGGCGTGGGCGCCAGCCTGTTCGCGCTCGGCATGATCGAGGCGGGCCTGGTCGCCGCGATGACCATCTCCGCGAGCTCCTCCTATGCGCTGGCCGAGACGCTGGCGGCGCGCCACAGCCTCAACCTCGACTTCGCCCATGGCTGGCTGTTCTACGCCGCCGCGATCTTCTCCACGCTGTTCGCGGCCGCGGTCGTGCTGATCCCCGGCGCGCCGCTGCTGGCGATGACGCTCGCGGTGAACGTGATCGCGACCCTGCTGATGGCGCCGGCGCTGCTGCTGCTGCTGTTGCTGGTCAACGACCGCGAGATCATGGGCGGCCTCGCCAACACCTGGCGCGCCAATGTCGCCGGCACAGCGATCGTCGTGGGCATCGCGCTGGTCGGCACGGTGTTCGGCATCGTCACCGTTTTCCCGGGGCTGCTGGCATGAGCGGCATCCGGCCCGACCCGCTCGACGCGCTCGACCCGGACCAGCGCTCCAGCGTCGCGGAACGCCCGCTACCGCGCCGCAAGCTCGGCCGCGGCATCATCTGGCTGTTGATCGGCCTGCGGGTCTATGTGCTGCTGGCGATACCAATCGTGGTCTACGCCTTCCTCCACGCGCTGCGACACGGCGGCTGATGGGGCCGGCAAGGCCCGGGTTCAGGCGAGACCCAGCCCAGCAAAGAGTCGTATCGCCGGCGGCCACGCGCGCATGATCGGCACCCGCCAGACATAGATCGCCACCGCCGCGGCAAGGAGGAGTGCAAGGCTTGCCGCCCAGGCCAGCAGCACCATGCCTCTCTCACGAGCCCGAGGCGGCGGCGGCGGCACGACCCGCCGCTCGGGCACGACCTCGATGCGGGGCGGTTCCGCCGGTGCCGGCGCCGGTGCCGGTGTCGGCTTCGCGTGCTCCGGCTGCCGCGCGGGTTCGGGGGGCGGTTCCGGCTCGGGCGTTGCCGCCTGGGGCTGTCCGCGAAGCGGCTGCTCCGGTTGTGCCGGCTCCGGCTCCGGCTGCGGCGTCACGGGCGGGCTCCGGTCCCAGCTCGTGCCGCAGGCGGAACAGCGTAACCGGCGCGCCGCATGCAGTGCCGCGTCGGGCACGTCGTATTCCGCACCGCATTCCGGGCAGGTCATCCGCATGCGCTATTGTCGCCATCGTCCGGTGCCACTTGCAAGGCGCTTCCGGCGCGGTGCCGGGACATGGCAGAACCCTTTCCATGCAGGATCCCGCGATGCGAGTGGAGGGGACCCGGCCCAGCCGCCGCGCCGGTCCGGGGGCCGGATGGGCATGAGCGCGGTCGTGGTGCGGCTCGAGGCCGTGGCGCTGGAGGTCGGGGCCCAGAGGGTGCTGCGCGACATCAGCCTCGCCATCCCCCGCGGCGGCTTCCGCTGGCTGCTCGGCCCGTCCGGAGCGGGGAAAACCTCCCTGTTGCGCCTGCTGCACCTCGAGGCGCGGCCGAGCGAGGGGCGCATGGAGTTGCTCGGCCGCGACATCGGCGCCGCCCCGCGCGCGGCCTTGCCGCAGCTGCGCCGGCGCATCGGCATGGTGTTCCAGGATTTCCGCCTGCTGCCGCACCTCTCCGCCTTCGACAATGTCGCCCTGCCGCTGCGCCTCGCCGGCCGGCCGGAGGGCCAGGTGCAGGCCGATGTCGGCGAGATGCTGGCCTGGGTGGGGCTGCGTGCGCGTACCCATTGCCATCCGGCCGAGCTGTCCGGTGGCGAGCAGCAGCGCGTCGCCATCGCCCGCGCCGTCATCAACCGCCCGGACCTGCTGCTGGCCGACGAACCGACCGGCAATCTGGACGACACCCAGGCGCAACGGCTGATGCTGCTGCTCCGCGAGCTGTCGCGGCTCGGCACCACCATCGTCGTCGCCACCCACAACGACGTCATCGTCGCCCGCCACCCGGCGCCGGCGCTGCGGCTCGCGACCGGCCGGCTGGTCAGCGCCGATGCATGAGGCCGGCGATGCGTGACGTCGAGGCCCAGAGGGAGCGGGCCGCCGCCGCGCGGCGCGCCCGCCGTCTGCGCCCAGCGCGGTCGGACGATCTCGGCTTGCGCCGTGGCGTCGCCGGGAAGCTGCTGCCGTTCCTGGTCGCGGCGATGGCCTTTCTCGCGAGCCTGGCGCTCGCCGGCGCCATCGCTGCCGCCGGTTTCTCCCGCGAATGGCAGCAGGGCCCCGCCGCCGCGCTGACCATCCAGGTACCGGATCCCTCCGCCAAGGCCACGGATGCGCCGCAGAGCCGGCTCGACCGCGTGGTGGCGCTGCTGCGCGGCAGCCCCGGCATTGCCCACGTCAGGGCCCTGTCGCATGCCGAGATCCAGAAGCTGCTCCAGCCCTGGCTCGGCAGCGGCGCGACGGATGGGCTGGCGCTGCCCGCCGTTGTCGCGGTGCGGGAGCGGGACGGGGGCCCCGCGCTCGGTGTAATCACCGCCGAACTGCGGGCCGCCGCTCCCGGCACGCTGGTGGACAGCCACGGCGACTGGACGCGGCGCATCGCCACCCTCGCCCACAGCATCCAGGCACTTGCCTGGGCGATGCTGGCGCTGGTCATGGGGGTCGCTACCGCCGTGGTGGCGATCGCGACCCGCGCCGGCCTGGTGCAGCGGCGCGACGCCGTGTTGCTGGTGCACGGGCTGGGCGCTACCGACGGCGACATCGCCCGCCGCTTCGCCGCGCGCGCCACCCGGCTCGCCTTTCTCGGCGGGCTTGGGGGCGTGGTCGCGGCGTTGCCGGTGCTCGGCCTCCTCGCGGCACTGGCCGCCCCGATCGCCGGCGGCATCGCCGATCCCACCGCGTGGATGCCGACCTTGCCGCGCGGCCTCTGGCTCGGCCTCGCCGCCATTCCCGTCGTCTGCGCCGGGATCGGCTTCGCTACCGCGCAGGTTACCGTCCGCGCCTGGTTGCGCCCGCTACCGTGACGGCTCTCGGCTCGTGAAACGCCGGCTCGCGTGGCTGGTGGCACTGCCGATCGTGGCGCTGGCCCTGGGCTTCGCCTGGTTCGTCGCCAGCGCCACCGGGGCGCCCGACACGCTCGTGCATGCCGACGGCATCGTCGTGCTCACCGGCGGCGCGGATCGGGTGCGGACCGGGCTGCGGCTGCTGGCCGAGGGCTGGGCGCCGCGGCTGCTGGTCTCGGGGGTGGGGCGCGCCGCCGACTACCGAACGCTGGCAAGGCTCGACCATGCCCGCCCCGGTCTTTCCAGTCGCGTCACGCTGGACCATCAGGCGCGCAACACCGCCGGCAACGCGCGCGAGACCGCCGCGTGGGTGAAGGCGAACGGTCTCAAGTCGTTGATCGTCGTCACTGCCTTCTACCACATGCCGCGGGCGCTGGCGGAGTTCTCCCGCGCCATGCCCCGCATCCGTTTCCACCCCTACCCCGTGCATCCGCCCTTCCTGCATCCCTGGTGGCACGCGCGGGCGGCATGGCGGCTGCTGGTGGTCGAGTACGTGAAGTACCTTGCCGTGGCCTCCGGCATCGCTCCGCTGCTGCGGCTGGATTGATGCGCCGCTTCCTGCGCTCGGTGCTGTTCAACCTGTTCTTCTACGGCCTCACCGCCGTCATGGTGCTGGCGCTGCCGGTGGTTACACGGTGCGGCGAGGCGGCGATGCAGGCCTATATGCGCGCCTGGGCGCGGCTGGTGCTGGGCGGGGTGCGGCGCATCTGCGGCATCTCGTGGCGGGTGGTCGGTGCCGGCAACCTGCCGGCGGGGCCGGCGCTCATCGCCTCGCGCCACCAGTCGGCCTTCGACACAATTGTCTGGTTCCTGCTGGTGGCGGCGCCGGCGCCGACGCCGGCCTATGTGCTCAAGCGCGAGCTCACGCGGATTCCGCTGGTCGGCCGGTACTGCGAGGGACTCGGGCTGATCGCGGTGGACCGCGAGGGAGGGAGCAACGCGATGCGCGCCCTGCTGCGCGGCGGTGACGCGGCGGTGCGGGCGGGCCGTGCCATCGTGATCTTCCCAGAGGGCACGCGGGCGTCGCCGGACCGGATGCTGCCGCTGCAGCCGGGGGTCGCGGCGCTGGCGCAGCGCACCGGCCTGCCCGTCATCCCCGTCGCGACCGATTCCGGCCGCCTTTGGGGGCGCCGCGCCTTCGTCAAGAATCCGGGAACCATCACCATCGAGATTCGCGAGGCCTTACCGGCCGGGCTGTCGCGCGAGGCGCTGATGCCGGCGCTCGCCGCCGCGCTGGCTGCGCCACCGCGTGGCTAGACCGGCCCTGTGGATAAAGTTGTGGGGAAGCGCCCCGTTGGGCTGCCACCACGTGCCAGCGCGGACGCATAAAATGCTGATCTCGGCTTGCGTCTCGCCTACCGGGACGGCCCCGCGGCCGGGTTGCGGCAACTGGGGATAGAGGCCTTGCGCGCTTACCTGTATGCGTCGCCGATGCGCCGTTTTCCGCTGTTTCTGCTGTTCCTCGCGATCCTATGGACCGGGGCCTGGTTCTACCTCACCGGGGTGCTGCGTCACCGCTTCGAGGCGTCGCTCGCCCATGCGCGCGCCCTCGGCTGGGTGATCACCGCGGGGAGGCCGGCCCGCGCGGGCTTTCCGCTGGAGGTCGCGATTGCGGTGCCTGACGTCACGGCGTCCGGCGGCACGGCGCTTCCGGTCGCGGGCGACATCCATGCCCGTCGCGTCATCGTGGCCGTGGCGGTGGCGCGCCCCGAGGCGCTCGCGATCGACCTGCCGGCGGGTCTGGACGTGCGGCCGGCCCATGGCGCGCCGGTCGCGGTGCGGGCAACGACGCTCGTCGGTAGCGCGCCGCTCGACGGTCCTCCCAGCATCGAGTTCGATGCGACTGGCCTCACCGTCGCGAAGGCGGGCAGCGCGGGTGCTGTGGCCGCGCGCGCGCGGCTGCGGCTGGAACCGCGTGGGTCGGATCTCGGCTTCGACCTCGACCTCGGCGATGTCCGCTTGCCGCCGGGAAACTGGCCGCTCGGCCCGACGATCTCATCGCTGACCGCGGTCGGGCTCGCGGGGGGTGCACTGGCGGTGCCGCCGGCCAACGGCGTGCGAGGCGCCGCGGGCTGGCTGCAGGACTGGCGCGACCATGGCGGCAAGCTCACCCTGGACCGGCTGGCGCTCGACTGGGGGCCGCTCAAGGTCGACGGCAGCGGCACCGCCGCCCTCGACGCCGCGCTGCAACCGGACGGGGAGGCGAAGGTCACCGTCGATGGCTACAACGAGGCGATCGCCGCCATGGCAAAGTCCGGGATTATCGCGCCGGGGCCCGCGCTCGCCGGGGAGTTCGCGCTCGGGCTGCTGGCCAAGCCCGGGAAGGACGGCGCGCCACCAAGCATCGACATGAACGCCTCGCTGCACGATGGCCGGCTGAGGCTCGGCGGCGTGGAGCTGGGACGGGTGCCGAAACTCTCCTGGCCAGGCATGCCCTAAGCTGCTACAAAGAAAAAATGGTTTCGGAAACGACGCGCGCGGCGATGCGAATTACCAGCGCGGCTGCGTAAGCAGTCGGCGCCTTTCGCTCGCCTTCCGCTTTTGTCTTTTCCGGAGTCTTTCCTTCATGTCGTTCGAGCCGTGGGCCCTGGTGGGTCTGCATGCCGCCGTCCGTTTCACCGTCACCGCCGAACCCGCGCCTGGCCTGCTGCCGCGGCTGATCGAGCCGTTCGCGCGCCGCGACCTGGCGCCCGACCTGTTCGAGGCGCGCCGCCAGGGCGAGACCACGCGCGTCGAGATCCGCCTTGCCGCGATGCCGGCGGAGATGGTCCACGTGGTGGAGGGCAATCTCGGCGCCGTGGTCGGCGTGCTCAGCGTCCAGCGCGAGCAGGAAGTCGTGGGCCGCGTTCAGCGCCGCGCGGCCTGAGGCTGCTCGGTCCGGCCGCGGCATAGTATCGCCGGCGGCGGGAGAGTGCGCGCCAGGCCAGCCGCGTGGCAAGGCCGGAGAGCGCGCCGTGAGGCTTCAACCCCACGGTCTTGAAGATCATGCCCATGCCGCGCGCGATGTGGCCGCGGCGGTAGAAGCCCATCGCGCCGCCCATGTAGGCGCGCATGCAGCGGTCATGCACGTACGGCAGCGATTCCGGTTCGTTCGCGCAATGATAGGCGAAGGCGAGCTCGTCGTCCTCGCTTTCGCGGATGCGCCCCGCGGCGATCGCCAGCCGGTGCGCGAAGCCCAGCCGCTCGCGGCCGAGGTAGCGGCGCATGTGGTCGTAGAACAGCTTGAAGTGCCGGTATTCGTCGGCGGCGATCAGCCGGCAGACGCGCTCCAGCACCGGCTCCGCCGTCGCGTCGGCGAGCGCCGTGTAGTAGCTGGAGGTCCCGGTCTCGACCATGCAGCGAGCGATCAGCTCGCCGGTGCGCGAGCCGCGGACGGAGGCGGTGGCGTCGAGCGGGATGCTGAAGCCCGCCCGGTAGCGCGCGAAGGCGACACGGAAATCCCACCCGGGATCGGCCAGCATCGCCCAGCGCCCGAGCGCCTCGCCGTGCTGCACCTCCTCCGCCGCCCAGGCATCGGCGGCGGCGCGGAAATCCGGATCGTCGGAGAAGACGCCGTTGAGATAGATCGCGTAGTCGGCACCGTTGCGCTCGACCATCGCCGCGGCCTTCACCAGCGGCAACACGGCTGGGTCCACCAGGCTGGCGTCGAAGGCACCCCAGTCCACGTCATCGAGACGCCAGTGTTTCATCGGGACGAAAACACCATCGCCGCCCGGCCGTGACGGCGGGCGGCTACGCACCGGATCTTCATGCGCCAGGAAATCGCGACGTGGCGCCGCGATTTCAAGCCGCGGTGGCGGCCTCCACCATGGCGCGCGCCGCCTGGATCGCATCGATCGCGGCGAGCGTCGCTGCCATGTCGCTCTTGTCGAGCGCGGCGTAGGCGCTTTCCGCCTCGACGAGCTTCTTCTCGGCCTCGGCGCGGGAGAGCTCCGCGACCGGGGTCGCGGCGTTGGCCAGCACCGTTACCTTCGCCCCGGTGATCTCGGCGAAACCGCCGGAGACGTAGAGGCTCTGGACGACTTTGCCGCCCTCCCAGGTACGCACCGTGCCACCGCGCAGCAGCACGATCATCGGCGCGTGCCCGGGCAGCACGCCAAGCTCGCCCTCCGCGGCGGGCAGCGTCACCATCTCGACGGGCTCGGCGAGCAGCAGCTTTTCCGGCGAGACGATCTCGAGATCGACGGGCATGGCTCTGGCCTCAGGCTGCCGTCTTCAGCGTCTCGGCCTTCGCCAGCACGTCCTCGATCGTGCCGACCATGTAGAAGGCGGCCTCGGGGATGTGGTCGTACTCGCCGGCGACGATGCCCTTGAAGCTGCGGATCGTGTCGGCGACCGGCACGAACACGCCGGGGAAGCCGGTGAACACTTCCGCGACATGGAAGGGTTGGGAGAGGAAGCGCTGGATCTTGCGCGCGCGGGCAACGACGAGCTTGTCCTCTTCCGAGAGCTCGTCCATGCCCAGGATCGCGATGATGTCCTGCAGCGACTTGTAGGTCTGCAGGATGCGCTGCACCTCGCGCGCCACCTGGTAGTGCTCCTCGCCCACGATGCGCGGGTCGAGCGAGCGGGAGGTTGAGTCGAGCGGGTCCACGGCGGGGTAGATGCCCAGCTCCGCGATCTGGCGCGAGAGCACCGTCGTCGCGTCGAGGTGGGCGAAGGACGTGGCCGGCGCCGGGTCGGTCAGGTCATCGGCGGGCACGTAGATCGCCTGCACCGAGGTGATCGAACCCTTCTTGGTCGAGGTGATGCGCTCCTGCAGCGCGCCCATGTCGGTGGCGAGCGTCGGCTGGTAGCCCACCGCGGACGGGATGCGCCCGAGCAGCGCCGAGACCTCGGCGCCCGCCTGGGTGAAGCGGAAGATGTTGTCGACGAAGAACAGCACGTCCTGACCTTCCTCGTCGCGGAAATACTCGGCGACCGAGAGCCCGGAGAGTGCCACGCGCGCGCGCGCGCCAGGCGGCTCGTTCATCTGCCCGTAGACCAGCGCCACCTTGGAGCCCTCGGTGGTGCCCTCGCCGAGCTTGATGACGCCGGCGTCGATCATTTCGTGGTAGAGGTCGTTGCCCTCACGGGTGCGCTCGCCGACACCCGCGAAGACGGACACGCCGCCATGCGCCTTGGCGATGTTGTTGATCAGTTCCTGGATGAGCACCGTCTTGCCCACGCCGGCGCCGCCGAACAGGCCGACCTTGCCGCCCTTCACGTAGGGGGCGAGCAGATCGACCACCTTGATGCCCGTGACCAGGATCTCGGCGGAGGTCGCCTGCTCCTCGAAGGAGGGGGCGGGGCGATGGATCGGGTAGGTCTTGGTGGCGCCGACCGGGCCGCGCTCGTCGACCGGCTCGCCGATCACGTTGAGGATGCGGCCAAGCGTCTGCGGGCCCACGGGCATGGAGATCGGCGCACCGGTGTCCACCACCTCCTGGCCACGCACCAGGCCGTCGGTGCTGTCCATGGCGATGCAGCGCACCGTCTTCTCGCCCAGCTCCTGCGCCACTTCCAGCACCAGGTTCTGGTTGTGCAGCTTCGTTACCAGCGCGTTCTGCATGAACGGCAGCGTGCCGTCGAACTGCACGTCCACGACCGCGCCCAGGACCTGCGACACGCGGCCCACATTGTTACTCGCCATCAGATTTCTCCTGCTGTACGCATGGCGGTCAGACCGCCTCGGCGCCCGAAATGATCTCGATGAGTTCCCGGGTGATGTTGGCCTGGCGCGCGCGGTTGTAGTTCAGCGTCAGGCGCTTGATCATGTCCCCGGCATTGCGCGTCGCGTTGTCCATCGCGCTCATGCGCGCGCCGTGCTCACCCGCCGCACTCTCCAGCAGCGCGCGGTAGATCTGCACCGCGAGGTTCTGCGGCAGCAGCTTTGCCAGCACGTCCGCCTCCTCCGGCTCGACCTCGACGATGCCGCCCGCCTGCACCGGCACGTTCTCCGGGACTGGCGCGGGCACGAGGCGCGTCTCCG
>DAHUXX010000016.1 GCA_027306955.1 Acetobacteraceae bacterium
AAGGACCGGACGATCATCACCCACGACGCCGGCAGCCCCCGCGACCAGATGACGCCCTTCTGGCGCTCGACGGCACCGCTCAGCTACCTCGGCTGGGGCAAGACCACCCAGCTCGGCTACGGCCTCGGCCTCGCCATGGGCGCCAAGCTCGCCTGCCCGGAGAAGCTCTGCATCAACGTCTGGGGCGACGCCGCCATCGGCTTCACCGGCATGGACCTGGAAACCGCGGTGCGCGAGCGCATCCCCATCCTCTCCATCCTGCTCAACAATTTCTCCATGGCGATCGAACTGAAGGTCATGCCCGTCTTCACCGAGAAATACCGCTCGACCGACATCTCCGGCGACTACGCCGCCATGGCCCGCGCCTTCGGCGCCTACGGCGAACGCGTGACGCAGCCAGGCGACATCGCCGCCGCCATCCGCCGCGGCATCGCCGCAACGCAAGCAGGCCAGCCGGCGCTACTGGAGTTCATCACCGCCAAGGAGACAGCGGTCTCGCGCCCATGAACCGCCGGCTCCGCCATCCCCTCCTGGCCCCGACGCCCGGCCCGCTGGTGACGCTCGGCCCGCTGGTGGCGCTCGGCCTGCTGGCGGCCTGCGCGCCGCCAGCCGAGCGCCCGGCCGCCTGGTCCACGCCCACCGCCACGTCCGATGCGTGCGCTGCAATCGCCGGCACGTAGGCCAACGAGGGCGAACGCACCCGGGTTGAATACGGCGATCGCGCGCCGGCGGATTTCGCGCGAACCATCGCCCCCGATCTCATCTTCGACGCGCGGCGCTTCACGCTATCGCCGGGTGCACAATCGCTGACGATCCGGCTGCGCGGCCCGGCAAGCATCCGCGACATCGCGTTCAGGACAAGCGACGGAAGCGTCGTCTGCACGCCCGGCGTCACCCGCATCCACCTCCGCTCGGTCACCGGCAGCGGAAAAGGCGGCGCGGTGACCACCTCGACCACGCTCGATCTCGTGCGCGCCACGGACGGCAGCCTGCTGGCCCGCGAGAATGAGACCGCTGTCGGCCTCGTGATGCTCCTGATTCCCGCCGGGACCTCGAAAACTGGCTGGCTACGCTGGCCCCCGGCATCGCCCTCAACCCGTGCCACGCCGTGTTCGCCGATCGGCCGCGCAACCGCGCCGCTCAGGGTCCTCTGCGTCCCAACGCCGCGACATAACTCCTGTTCCACGTCGGCGCGATCATCACCTCGTTCAGCACCACGTGCGGCGGCAGGCAGGCAATGTAGAGAATCAAGTCCGCCACGTCCCGCGGCTGCACCATCTTCGCGCGCTCCTCCGCGCTCACCGGCACCGGCCGCTTGTCCAGGATCGGGGTCGCCACCTCGCCCGGATTGATCACCGAGGAGCGGATGCCATGCACGCATTCCTCCATGTTGATCGTATGGCTCATCGCCACCACCCCATGCTTCGCCGCGGTATAGGCCGGCCCCGAGAGCAGACTGATGAACCGCCCGGCGAGGCTCGCCGTGTGGATCAGCACGCCGTCCTTCTGCCGGCGCATCATCGGCAGCGCCGCGCTCGCGCAATAGAACGCGCTGTTGAGGTTGGCGCCGATCACGCTCGCCGCACCCTCCGGCGTCAGCTTGTCCCAGCCTCGCTCCTGGATGTTGAGCCCCGCATTCGCCACCAGGATATCCAGCCGCGCGAACTCCCGCTCGATCCCGGCCACGATCGCGCCCACCTCCGCGGCCACCGCCATGTCCCCCGGCGCCACCCGCGCCGCGGCCCCGATCCGCCTCGCCACCGCCTCCAGCGGCGCCCGCCGCCGCCCGCTCAGCACCACGCGCGCGCCTTCCGCGGCCAGCGCCTCCGCCGCCGCCTCCCCGATGCCGGAACCAGCGCCCGTCACCCACGCCACCTTGCCATCCAGCCTGCCCATGGCATCCTCCCCTTCCTTGCGTCCGGAAGCAGACATGAAAATCACCGGCTTCGAAACCCTCCGCGCGGATGCCGGCTGGCGTTTCTTCTCCTTCGTGAAGATCACCACCTCGTCCGGCATCGAAGGCTGGTCGGAGTTCAACGAGTGCTTCGGCAGCCCCGCTCTCGGCGCCGTGGTCGAGGCGCTGGGCAAGACCCTGATCGGCCAGGACCCGCGCCCGTGGGAGCGCATCGTCTCCACACTGCACGTCCAGAACCGCACCTCGCGCGGCGGCCTGGTGCAGCAGGCCATCGCCGCCATCGAGAACGCGCTGCTCGACATACGCGCCAAGGACCTCGGCGTCCCGGTCGTCGCCCTGTTCGGCGGCCCGATCCGCGACCGCGTGCCGGTTTACTGGTCGCACGCCGGCACCTATCGCGTGCGCAACGGCGCCATCATGGGCGTTCCCGAAATCCGCACCTACGACGACCTCGCCGCCCACGCCGCCGAGATCAGGGCGCGGGGCTTCAACGCGATGAAGACCAACACCTTCCTGGTGCAGGACGGGCGGCTGGAGAGCTTCAACCCCGGCTTCGGCCGCCTGCCGGGCTGGCCCGAGCTCAACTGGGACCACGCCATCCTGCGCGGCATCCACAACACGCTCGCCGCCATGCGCGCCGGCGCCGGCGCGGACGTCGCCCTCAAGCTCGATGTCAACTTCCACTTCAAGACCGAGGGCTTCGAACGCGTCGCCGAGACGGTCGCCCCGTTCGGCCTCTCCTGGCTCGAACTCGACATCCATGACCCGCGCTCGCTCGCCGATGTGCGCCGCCACGCCCCCTGCCCCATCGCCTCCTGTGAGACCCTCTGCGGCCGGCGCGACTTCCTGCCCTATTTCGACAACCGCTCCATGGATGTCGCGATCGTGGACGTGATATGGAACGGGCTCGGCGAGTCCATGAAAATCGCCGCCATGGCCGAGACCCACGAGATCAACGTGGCGCCCCACAATTTCTACGGCCATCTCTGCTCGATGATCTCGGCGCATTTCGCCGCCGGCGTGCCCAACCTGCGCACCATGGAGATCGACCCCGACGGCGTGCCCTGGCGCGACGAATACGTCCGCAGCCTGCCCGTGCTCGAGGGCGGCATGCTCGTCATGCCCACCGCCCCCGGCTGGGGCATCGAGGTCAACGAGGCCGCGATCCGGGCGCGCCCGCCCAAGATCTAAAAAGTTCCGAACGGAGAACAAACCGAATGGCCAAGTACAAGATCGTCACCCCGGCGGGCGTGAGCTTCACGGTGAGCGGAGGCGGTTACGCCTACGAAATGGAAGCCCTCGACGGCATGGATGCCGAGATCGTCGAGCTTCCCGCAAACGAGGCCGACTTCATCGCCGGCAGCCGCGACGCGGACGCGATCTACGCCAAGGGCATGACCTTCACCAAGGCGATGATCGACGCGCTGCCGGAAAAGTGCCGCGGCATCGTGCTCGGCACCGTCGGCGTCGACTATGTGGACGTCGCCGCCGCCACGGCGCGCGGCTTTCCCGTCACCAACTGCCCCGACACCTTCATCGAGGAAGTCGCCGACCACGCCATGGCGCTGCTGCTCGGCGCACATCGCCGCCTCATCGAGCAGGACCGCATGGTGCGCGAGGGCCGCTGGCGCGAAGGCCGCCCGCAGCTCCTGAAAATCCCTCGCCTCATGGGCAGCACGCTCGGCTTCATCTCCTTCGGCCACACCGCCCGCCTCACCGCGCTGCGCGCCAAGGCGTTCGGCCTGCGCCTCATTGCCTACGATCCGTTCATCGAGGAACTGATCATGCCGCAATCCGGCGCCGAGCCGGCCTCGCTGGAGGAGGTGCTGAAGCAGTCGGATTTCATCTCCAAGCACGCCCCCGCGACACCGGAGGCGCAGGGGATGCTCAAGGAGCATCACTTCCGCATGATGAAGCCCACCGCCATCTTCATCAACACCGGCCGCGGGCCCACGGTGGACGAGGCCGCCCTCGTCACGGCCCTGCAACAGGGCTGGATCGCCGGTGCCGCGCTCGACGTGCTGGCGACGGAGCCGCCGCGCCAGGACAACCCGTTGTTGCAGATGAAGAACGTCACCCTCTCGCCACACAATGCCTCGGCCTCCGCGCGCTTTGATCCCGCCCGCCGCCGCCGCGTCGGCCAGGAACTGGCGCTGGTGCTGTCCGGCCGCTGGCCGATGAGCTGCGTCAACCCCACCGTGCTGCCAAAGGGCAGCCTGCGCCGCTGGCAGCCCTACTCGATGGAACGCGGACCCAACTCTTGATTACGCGGGACGAGCTGGCGGCGCTCGACGCCGCGGATCCGCTCGCCCGCTTTCGCGAGCGCTTCGTCCTCCCCGACGGCGTGGTCTACCTCGACGGCAACTCCCTGGGCGCCATGCCCAGGGCAGCCGCCGCGCGCGTCGCGGCGGTCGCGGAGCGCGAATGGGCCCGGGGGCTGATCCGTTCCTGGAACGATGCCGGCTGGATCGATCTCGCTGCGCGCATCGGGAACAAGATCGGCCGCCTCATCGGCGCCGCTCCGGACAGCACCATGGTCGCCGATTCCACCTCGGTGAACCTGTTCAAGCTGCTCGCAGCGGCACTGCGCCTGCGCCCCGGAAGGCGCGTCATCCTCTCCGAGACGGGCAATTTCCCGACCGACCTCTACATCGCCCAGGGCCTCGCCGCCCTGCTCGAACGGGGCCACGAACTGCGCATCGTCGCGGCTGCCGAAATCCCCGCGGCGCTCGACGAGAACGTCGCGGTGATGATGCTCACCCACGTCAACTACCACACCGGCGCCAGGCACGACATGGCCGCGCTGACGGCAGCGGCCCACGCCAGGGGCGCGCTCGCCTTGTGGGACCTCGCCCATTCCGCCGGCGCCGTCCCCCTGGCGCTTGCCGAGGCCGGTGCGGACTTCGCCGTCGGCTGCGGCTATAAATTCCTCAATGGCGGCCCCGGCGCCCCCGCCTTCCTGCACGTCAGCCCCGCGTTGCAGGCCGACATCCGCTACCCGATCACGGGCTGGCTCGCCCACGCCGCCCCCTTCGCCTTCGAAGCGGGCTTCCGCCCCGCCCCTGGCATCGCCGCGGCCGGCGTCGGCACGCCCCCGGTGCTCAGCCTCGCCGCGCTCGAATGCGGCGTGGACATCGCGCTGGAAGCCCCTATGGCCGAAATCCGCGCGAAGTCCCTCGTCCAGACCGCGCTCTTCATGCGCCTGGTCGAGGAGCGCTGCGCCGGCATGGGCCTCACGATCGTCACCCCGCGGGAAGACGAAAAGCGCGGCAGCCAGGTCTCGATCCGCCACGAGCATGCCTGGCCAATCATGCAGGCGCTCATCGCCCGTGGCGTCATCGGCGACTTCCGGGCCCCGGATGTGCTGCGCTTCGGCATCACGCCGCTCTACCTGCGCCATGCCGAGCTGTGGGACGCGGTCGAGGCCCTGCGCGACATCCTCGCCACCGCCGCCTGGCGCGACCCGCGCTTCGCCGCCCGGCGCGCCGTCACCTGAGCGGCGTCCCAGGACAGGGAACGCTCGCTGCCTGCGGAGACTCACGCTCTTGTGAGCCGCGTCCGGCCCCGATAGGTTAAATCAACCCCCGAATCGCGACCGAACCATGTCCCCCGCACCACTCCCGCGCGCCGCTCCCTACAAGCGTGTCCTGCTCAAGCTCTCGGGCGAGGCGCTGATGGGCAAGCGCGACTTCGGGCTCGACACCGAGACGATTGCCCGCATCGCCGTCGATATCGGCGACGTCGTGGCCGCCGGCGCCGAAGTCTGCATCGTCATTGGCGGCGGCAACATCTTCCGCGGCGTCTCCGCGGCCGCCGCCGGCATGGACCGTGCCCAGGCCGACTATATGGGCATGCTCGCCACGGTCATGAACGCGCTCGCCATGCAGAACGCGCTCGAGCAGCACGGCATCGCCACCCGCGTGCAGTCCGCCATCCCCATGGCCAGCGTCTGCGAGCCCTATATCCGCCGCCGGGCCGAGCGGCACATGGAAAAGGGCCGCGTCGTCATCTTCGCCGCCGGCACCGGCAACCCGTTCTTCACCACGGACACCGCCGCCGCGCTCCGCGCCGCGGAGATGAACTGCGACGCCCTGCTCAAGGGCACCCAGGTCGATGGCGTCTACTCCGCCGACCCGCGCACGCACCGCGAGGCGCAGCGCTACGACCAGCTCACCTACCTGGACGTGCTCTCGCGCGACCTCTCGGTCATGGACGCCTCGGCGATCTCGCTGGCGCGGGAAAACCACCTGCCGATCGTCGTCTTCAACATCCACACCCCGGGCGCTTTCGCCAGCGTCATGCGAGGTGAAGGAAGGTTCACAACAATTCTCGAACTCGCGTAAGCCAGCAAACAGTACCAGACCCTATATTCCCTGCCGGAGTCTGCACCTTGGACCTCGCCTCGCTGAAGCAAGACCTCACGCGCCGGATGGACCAGGCGATAGAAACCCTGCGCCGGGAATTCGCCGGCCTGCGTTCGGGCCGCGCCTCGCCGGCGCTGCTCGAGCCGGTGCGCGTCGAGGCCTATGGCTCGATGACCCCGCTCAACCAGGTGGGCACGATCGCGGTGCCGGAGCCGCGCATGATCACCGTCCAGGTCTGGGACCGCAGCCTGGTCTCGCATGTGGAAAAGGCGATCCGCGACGCCGGGCTCGGCCTCAACCCGGCCTCGGACGGCCAGCTCGTCCGCGTGCCCATCCCTCAGCTCACCGGCGAACGCCGCACCGAGCTCTCCCGCGCTGCGCATAAGTATGCCGAGGCCGCGAAGGTCGCGGTCCGCGGTGTGCGCCGCGACGGCATGGACCGCATCAAGGTCGCGGAAAAGAAGGAAATCTCGGAGGACGAGGGCAAGCGCTGGGCGGACGAGGTGCAGAAGCTCACCGACGCCATGATCAAGCGCATCGACGATGCCCTGGCCGAAAAAGACCGCGAGATCGTCCAGGTATGACGCGATCGCCACGCTCCCGGCCGCAATGGCGACCGCCACCGGAAAGGTGGTCATGAGCGCGCTCACCCAGGCCGCCGCGGTCCCCGTTGACGCGCCGCCCGCGCCGCGGCACGTCGCCATCATCATGGACGGCAATCGCCGCTGGGCCCAGGCGCGCGGCCTGCCGCGGCTCGCCGGCCACCGCGCCGGGGTCGAGGCGGTGCGCCGCACCGTCCGCGCCTCCATCCAGCACGGCGTCGGCTGGCTCACGCTCTACGCCTTCTCCTCCGAGAACTGGCGCCGCCCGCCCGACGAAGTGGTCGACCTCACCGGCCTGCTGCGCCACTTCGTCCGTGCCGAGATAGCGGAACTCGCCCGGCAGGGCGTGCGCCTGCGCTTCATCGGCGACCGCAACCGCTTCTCGCCGGAGATCCGCGCCGACCTCGCCGCGGCCGAGGAGATGACGAAGGCCAATCGCCGCCTCACCCTCGTCGTCGCCCTCTCCTACGGCGCGCGCGACGAGATCCTCGTCGCCGCCCGCGCCGCTGCCGAAGCCGCCGCCGCGGGCAAGCTCGATCCCGCCGACATCGACGAAGGCCGCTTTTCCTCCCTGCTCTCCACCGACGGCATCCCGGACTCGGACCTCATCATCCGCACCTCCGGCGAACAGCGCCTGTCCAATTTCCTGCTGTGGCAATCCGCCTACGCCGAGTTGCTGTTCCTCGACGTGATGTGGCCGGATTTCGGGGAACGCCATTTCGCCGACTCGCTGGCAGAGTTCGCCCGCCGCGAGCGCCGCTTCGGCGCGCGGCCCGGTTGACCGCCCCGGCTGTGCCCACGCCGCCGGCTGGGCAAGCCGGACGTTGGCGCGACCTCGCGTGCCGCGCCGGCTCCGCCGCGGTGCTGGCCCCGGTGGCGATCGCCTGCCTCTGGTATGGCGGCGTCGCCTGGATCGCGTTGGTCGCCGTCGCCGCCGTCGCCCTCGCCTGGGAGTGGACGCACATGCTGCGTCTGCCCATCGAGGCGGTCGCAACGATCGTGCTCGGCGTCAGCGTCGTCGTCGCCCTGCTGCTGCGCGGCGCCCCGCTGCAGACACTGGTCAGCGCCCTTTTCGCCGTCGTGCTGCTCCATTACTTCTGGTTCAAGAGACAGGCGCCGGCGCTCGGGGTGCTGGCCATCGGCCCGCCGGCGATTGCCCTGATCTGGGTGCGCCTCGGCTCCGCTGGCTTTCACAATATATTGTATTTATTGTTTATTGCCTGGGCTTCGGATATCGGCGCCTATCTCGCCGGCCGCCTCCTCGGCGGACCGCGCCTGGCTCCTTCGATCTCGCCCGGCAAAACCTGGTCCGGCGCCATCGGCGGGCTGCTCGCCGCGGGGCTGGCGGGTTATATGGCCGCCGCCCTCGCCCCACCGACAAATGTGTACGCCTTCGCGCTGGCGTGCATTCTGGGGCTTATCTCACAACTGGGCGACCTGGCGGAAAGCGCGCTCAAGCGCCAGTGCGGGGTCAAGGATTCCGGCGCGCTCATCCCCGGCCACGGAGGCGTGTTCGTCCGGCTGGACGGTTTGCTTGCGGCGGCCACCGCGATGGGGCTGATGGCGGCGGCGACGGGAAACGGGGTAGTGCTCTGGCGCTGAAAAAAATGAGAGAAGCATCCCGCGCCTCACGACATGAGCATCGCATGAGAAGCACGATCGCATGAAAACCGTCTCCGTCCTGGGTTCGACGGGCAGCGTCGGCACCCAGACCCTGGCGCTGCTCGCCGGGCATCCGGGCCTCTATCACGTGCGCGCGCTCACCGCCGGGCGCAACGCGAAGCTGCTCGCCGAACAGGCGATCGCGTTCGGCGCCGAATGCGCCGTGATCGGCGACCCCACGCAATACCGGGTGCTGGCCGCCGCGCTGGCCGGTACCTCCATCCGCGCCGACGCCGGGCCGGAGGCGATCTGCGAGGCCGCCGCCATCCGGGCCGACTGGACCATGGCCGCCATCACCGGCGCTGCCGGCCTGCGGCCCACGCTCGCCGCCATCCGCCGCGGCGGCGCCGTGGCGCTGGCCAACACGGAGGCGCTGGTCTGTGCCGGCGAGGTCATGCTCGCCGCCGTGCGCGAGGCCGGCGCCACGCTGCTGCCGGTCGATTCGGAGCACAACGCCATCTTCCAGGCGCTTGCCTCCGGCCCGCGCGACGCGCTGGAAAAGATCGTGCTGACCGCTTCCGGCGGCCCGTTCCGCACCGCCTCGCGCGAGGAAATGGCACGCGCCACGCCCGAGACCGCGCTCAGGCACCCGGTCTGGTCCATGGGCGCCAAGATCTCGATCGATTCCGCGACCATGATGAACAAGGGCCTCGAGGTGATCGAGGCGGCGCGCCTGTTCGGCCTCGCCTCCCCACAGATCGAGGTGCTGGTGCACCCGCAATCCATCGTCCACGGCCTGGTCTGCTGGCGCGACGGCAGCGTCATCGCCCAGCTCGGATCGCCGGACATGACGGTTCCCATCGCCCACGCGCTGGCCTGGCCCGGCCGCATCGCCACCCCGGCTCGTCGCCTGGATCTCGCCCGCGCCGGCACGCTGGAATTCGCCGCGCCCGACCTCGATCACTTCCCCGCGCTGCGCCTCGCCCGCGAGGCGCTGGAGGCCGGCGGCGGCGCCCCCACCGTCCTGAATGCCGCCAACGAGGTCGCCGTCGCCGCCTTCCTCGAGCGGCGCATCGGCTTCCTCGACATC
>DAHUXX010000031.1 GCA_027306955.1 Acetobacteraceae bacterium
GTTCCGGCGGGCGGATGCGGCGGGCGCGGTCGAGGATCCCCTGCCCTTCCAGCCAGGATTCGAACTCGGGCGCCGGGCGCAGGCCCAGCAGTTCGCGCACCGCGAGTGCGTCGTGGAACGAGGTGCTCTGGTAGCCGAGCATCACGTCGTCCGCCCCCGGCACGCCCATGACGAAGTTGACGCCGGCGGCCGCGAGCAGCGTGAGCAGCGCGTCCATGTCGTCCTGGTCGGCGTCGGCATGATTGGTGTAGCAGACGTCGCAGCCCATCGGCACACCGAGCAGCTTGCCGCAGCAATGGTCCTCGAGCCCGGCGCGGATGATCTCCTTGCCGCTGGCGAGGTATTCGGGACCGATGAAGCCGACGACGGTGTTGACGAGCAGGGGGCGGAAGCGGCGCGCGACGGCGTAGGCGCGCGCCTCCAGCGTCTGCTGGTCGATGCCGTGATGGGCGCCCGCGGAGAGCGCGCTTCCCTGGCCCGTTTCGAAATACATCGCGTTGTCGCCGATCGTCCCGCGCGCCAGCGAGGCCGCCGCGTCCGCGGCCTCGGCGAGGATCGCGAGGTTGATGCCGAAGGAGGCATTGGCTGCCTCGGTGCCGGCGATGGACTGGAACACGAGGTCGACCGGCACGCCCTGGTTCATCAGCCCGAGCGTGGTGGTGACGTGGGCAAGGATGCAGCTCTGTGTGGGGACCGCAAGGCGCTGGCGGATGTCGTCCAGCAGATGCAGCAGCTCCGCGGCACGCGCGGGGGAGTCGCTCGCGGGGTTGATGCCGATCGTGGCGTCGCCGGAGCCGAGCAGCAGCCCGTCCAGCACCGAGGCGGCGATGCCCTTGGGGTCGTCGGTCGGGTGGTTGGGCTGCAGGCGCACGGCGAGGCGATGGGGCAGGCCGATCGTGGTGCGGAAGCGCGTGACAACGCGGCATTTCGCGGCGACGGTCATGAGTTCGGAGAGGCGCATCAGCTTCACGGCGGCGGCGACCATCTCCGGCGTGAGGCCGGGGGCGAGGGAAGTGAGCGCGGCTTCGTCCGTGCCGTCGGCGAGGAGGAATTCGCGGAACTCGCCGACCGTCATGGCGGCGACGGGGGCGAAGGCGGCACGGTCGTGCGTGTCGAGGATGAGGCGCGTGACCTCGTCGGTTTCGTAGGGGACGACCGGCTCATCGAGGAAGGCGGCGAGCGGCGTCTCCGCGAGTGCCATCTGGGCGGCGACGCGTTCCTGGGCGGAGCCGGCGGCGACGGCGGCGAGCGCGTCGCCGCTGCGCGCCGGCGTGGCGCGGGCCAGCAAGGTGGCGAGGTCGGGAAAGACGTGGCGCGTGCCGGCGAGCGTCGCGGCGCGCGCGGTCATCGCATCGTGCCAGGAACCCAGCGGAAACCGGCGCCGGCGTCCTGTTCCCAATGGCCGGGGACGTACTGGTCGTGGACCAGCGCCTTGCTCACGTACATGCCGTGCAGCCAGTGCCAGGTGACGCCGTCCCACATCCAGCGGCCTGGCTTCCAGACGAAGCCGGGGCCGGGCGGCGGCGGAACGGATTCGAAATGCGGCGGGGGCGGCGGCTGGCCGAAGGCCGAGCCCGGAACGAACTGCGCGCGCGCGGTGCCGGCGGCGAGGCAGACCACCAGCACCAGCAGCGCGCGCGCCTGCTTCATCGCGTCAGGTAGGCGAGCAGCCGGCCAGGGGCGGTGACCGGCACCAGCGCCGGAACTTCCTCGCGGTAGCGCGCGTAGCTGGCGCCGAAGGCGGCGTCCATCAGCCGCTCCTCGTCGCGGATCTGCACCGCGAGCGCGCCGATGACGAGGATGATGCCAGCCAGCGCCATCACCGATCCATCCGCGAGCGACCAGGCGACCGAGGCAAGCAGGATTCCGGAATAGATCGGATGGCGCATCAGCGTGTAGGGGCCCTCGGTGATCAGCTCGTGGTTCTCGCGCAGCACCACGACGTTGCTCCAGTTGCCGCCGAGCACGCGCCGCGCCCAGAGGGTGAGGCCAAGGCCGCAGGCGGTAAGGAGGACGAAGATGGGCGCGATCTCGTCGCCGGTGGGAACAATGCGGCGCGCCAGCAGACCCGACGGCGCCGGCAGCGCGAGCAGTGCGAGGCCGCCGACATAAGGCACCTGGCGGGTGAGCCAGTCGGACCAGGAATCGCCGCGCACCTGGGCCTTCACCCCCCGCGAGGCGACCGCCCAGGCGAGCAACCAGGCCGCCCAGATCGCGGCGATCGTCAAACGCAATATCATCGGGTTATCTCCGTTCCCCAGGTAAGGTCGCCGAAAATCCTGCACAAGACCCTTCGGCTCATGCGATTCGCCGCAGCGCGGCTTCCAGTCGCGCCTCCTCGCTGCGCGCGGCCTCGAGGCGGGAGCGGTTCTCCTCCACCACCTCTTCCGGCGCGCGGGCGACGAAATCCGCGTTGGCGAGCTTGCCCGCGATCTTGCGGGCCTCGGCGGCGGCCTTGTCGCGCTCCTTCGCGAGCCGCGTGCGCTCCGCGGCGAGGTCGATCAGGCCCGCGAGCGGCAGCAGCACCGTGGCCTCGCCCAGCACCGCGACGGCGCTGCCCTGGGGCGGCTCGCGCTCGTGCACGTCGATCGCGGAGGCGCGCGCGAGGCGGCCGATCGCCGCCTGCCAGCGCCGCGCCCAGCCGAGCGCCGCCTCGCCGGCGCCGCGCAGCAGCACCGGGGAGAGTTGCGAGGGCGGCACGTTCATCTCCGCGCGCACGGTGCGCACGGCGGAGATCAGCGCCGTCACCCATTCCATCTCCTCGCGCGCCTCGGCCGCGCCTTCGACGGCGAAGGGTTGCGGCCAGGGGGCACGGATAAGGCTGCCCTCGGGCCCGTAGCCGAGCCGGTCCCACAGCGTTTCGGTGACAAAGGGCATGAGCGGGTGCAGCAGGCGCAGGATCACGCCGAGCACCTGGCCCGCGACGCGGCGCACCTCGTCCGCCTCCGGCCCCGGCGACGCGAGCGCGGGCTTGGCGAACTCCAGGAACCAGTCGCAGAACACGTTCCAGACGAAGCGCGTGCAGGCCCCGGCGTATTCGTCGAAGCGGCAGGCCTCCAGCGCCGCGTCGGCCTCGGCGATGGCGGCGGAGGCGGCGTCGAGCAGCCACCTTGTCAGCGGCAGCGTGGCGGCGGGCGCGGCGTCCGCCGGGACGGCGACGATACCCGACATCTCGCAGAAGCGCGCGGCGTTCCACAGCTTGGTGGCGAAGGCACGCCTGGTTTCCACCAGCGCGGGGCCGAGCTTGATGTCGCGGCCGAGCCCGGCCTCCGAGCAGATGGTGTAGCGCAGGGCGTCGGCGCCGAAACGTTCGATGAGGTCGAGCGGGTCGACGATGTTGCCCTTGGACTTGCTCATCTTCTGGCCGCGCTCGTCGCGCACCAGGCCGTGGATGTGCACGGTGCGGAACGGCACGTCGCCCATGAAGTGCAGGCCCATCATCATCATCCGGGCGACCCAGAAGAAGATGATATCGAAGCCGGTGACGAGCACGTCGCCGGGGTAGTAACGGGCGAGCTCCGGTGTGGCGTCCGGCCAGCCGAGGGTGGAGAAGGGCCAGAGGGCGGAGCTGAACCAGTTATCGAGCACATCCTCGTCCTGGCGCATCAACATTGCTTTGCCGTAATGAGAGACCGCGGCGGCAGCGGCCTCCTCCTCGCTCTCGGCGACGAAGACCTCGCCGTCCGGGCCGTACCAGGCGGGGATGCGGTGGCCCCACCAGAGCTGGCGGGAGATGCACCAGGGCTCGATCGAGCGCATCCAGGCGAAGAACGTGTTCGCCCATTGTTTTGGGACAAAAACCGTCCTGCCTTGTTCCACCGCCTCGATCGCGGGCTTCGCCAGCACCTCGGCGTTGGCATACCACTGCACCGTCATCAGCGGCTCGATCGGCACGCCGGAGCGGTCGCCGTGCGGCACCTGATGCGTGTGCGCCTCGACGGCGTTGAGCAGGCCGAGCCGTTCCAGTTCGGCGACGATGCGCTTGCGCGCCTCGAACCGGTCAAGGCCCTGCAGCGTGCGGGTGAAGGCGGGGTCCGCGACGCCGGCGACCACGCGCAGCTCCGCCTCGATCTCGGCGAGGGTGACGCAGGCTCCCGTGTCGAGCACCGAGGGCATCGGCAGCGCGTGGCGCTTGCCCACGGCGAAGTCGTTGAAGTCGTGCGCGGGGGTGATCTTGACCGCACCCGTGCCCTTCTCGGGGTCGGCGTGCTCGTCGGCGACGATGGGGATGGCGCGGCCGACGAGCGGCAGGATCGCGCGCCGGCCCACGAGGTGGGCAAGCTTCGGATTCTCCGGGTGCACGGCGATCGCGGTGTCGCCAAGCATCGTTTCGGGCCGCGTGGTGGCGACGACGGTGCTTTCGTCGCTGTCCTCGATCGGATAACGGATGTGCCAGAGGCTGCCTCGGATCTCGCGCGATTCCACCTCGAGGTCGGAGATCGCGGAGCGGAATTTCGGGTCCCAGTTCACGAGCCGCCGGTCGCGGTAGATAAGCCCCTGGCGGTAGAGGGTGACGAAGACACGGCGCACGGCGCGCGACAGGCCCTCGTCCATGGTGAAGCGCTCGCGCGGCCAGTCGAGCGAGGCGCCGAGCCGGCGCAACTGCTGGGTGATGGCGCCGCCGGATTCCGCCTTCCACTGCCAGACGCGGTCGAGGAAGGCCTCGCGGCCGAGTGCCGCGCGGCTGCGGCCCTCGCTGTCGAGCAGGCGCTCGACAACCATCTGGGTGGCGATGCCGGCGTGGTCCGTGCCCGGCTGCCAGAGCGCGTCGCGGCCCTGCATCCGCCGCCAGCGGATCAGCGTGTCCTGGAGCGTGAAGGTGAGCGCGTGGCCCATGTGCAGCCGTCCGGTGACATTGGGCGGCGGAATCATGATGGTGAACGGAACGGCGTTGGACCGGGGATCGCAGGCGAAGGCGCCGGATTGCTCCCACACGCGGTAGGTGGCGGCTTCGTCGGTCGCGTCCTGGTAGGTCTTGTCGAGCATCGGCACTCTTTAGGGGAATCGCGGCGGCGCGGAAACGCCGGTTGGTACAGGATTTGTGGAGCGGGAGACGGTCAGGCGGGGATACGGCGGTCAGCCGACGTGGCGGCTGACGACGCGCTCGATCTCCGCCCGCACCAGGCGTTCGACGACCCGGGGCAGGTTCTCGTCGAGCCAGGCCTTCAGCAGGCCCCGGATTTCCTCGCGCACGATGTCCTCGATGGTGGGCCCGCCGCTTCGCACGGGGACCGACTGGCTGCCGGCGAGGCGGCGCACCAGCTCGCCCATGGAGGCAGCCGCCGCCGCGGCGGCGGCTGGGGCCACGAGCGGAGCCGGCGGTTCCACGGGATTCACCTCGACGCGCGGCGGGACCGGCGAGCGCTGTTGCGGCGGCGCGGCCGGCGGCTCGTCGTTTGGCGCGGCGGCAGCGGGCGCCGGAGCGATGACGGGCGTAAAGATCACCGTTGGCGGCTCGGGAGCCGGCTCCGGCGGGTGAACCACAGCCGGCAACGCGGCGGCAGGCGTGAGGAGGCCGCGCGACGGCTGCGAAGAGGGCTCCGGCGGCGGCAGGACGGCCACGCCTTCCGCCTCAGGCTCAGGCTCAGGCTCTGGCTCTGGCGCCGAGCCGAGCCGCGGGGCCGGCGCCGGTTCTGCCGCCGGCTCCGGTGCCGCAGGCGCTGGGGTGGCGGCCGGCGGCTGCGCGCGCATCGCCGGCGTCAGTTCCAGCACGTCCGGCGACGGCGCCTCGCGCGGCTCCTCCTCGTTCAGGATGCGCCGGATGGAGGCGAGGATGTCCTCCATCGAGGGGTCGCCGCCCTGTTCTGGCCGGACCGGTTCCGGCGCGGCGGGATTCGCGGGATTGGTGCTCATCGGCCGGGCTGGTGCGTCGCCGCGTCGCCGGTGCCGATCCAGAGGTTCTTCACCGCGTTGTAGTAGGCAAGGTCATTGTACAGCGGCACCTGCAGGCCGAGGTCGCGGGCGGTGAGCCGCCCGACCGCCTGGGCCAGCGAATAGGAGGCGTTCACCAGCGTCGCCAGGTTCTGCACCAGCGTGACTTGCGAGTTGAGCAGCGCCTGCTGTGCGTTCAGCACGTCGAGCGTCGTGAGCGTGCCGACGATCGCCTCGCGCTCGGTGCCCTGCAGCGCCACCTCGTTGGCGCTGATCTGCTGGCGGGTGGAAACGATCGTGGCCTTGGCGCCGACATAGGCATTCCAGGCGGCGGCGGCCTGCTGCGCGGCGGTGCGCTTGCTGTCGTCGATCGACTTCAGCGCCTGCTGGATGAGCTGGCGCGCCTGGCGGATCGCCGCGTACTCGCTGCCACCCTGGTAGATCGGCATGCTGAATTGCACCAGGATCTGGGCGAGGTTGGTCGTGAGGTTCTTCTGCTGCGTGTCCTCGTTGTGCGAGATCTGGCCCTGCAGCGAGAGATTGGGCATCAGCTTGGAATAGGCGATGTCGAAATTGTTCTTGGCCTCGGCGGCCTGGAACAGCGCGCCGATGACGGTCGGGTTGTTGGCGACGGCCTCTGCCACCGCCCCCTGCTCCGAGGTGACGCCCGGCATCAGCGGCTGCGGCGGCACCAGGTTGGCCGCGGGATCGGAGCCGACATACTGGCGGAAGGTCGCGTCCGCGATCTTGAGGTTCGCCGCCGAGGTCTCGCGCTCGGCGACGGCGCCGGCGAGCGCCGCCTGGGCCTGGGCGACATCCGTGCTGGTGATCTCGCCCACGGTGAAGCGGTCGTTGGTGGCCTGCAGCTGCTTGGCCAGGACCTGCTCGTTGTTGATGGCGAGCTGGAGCACCTGCTGTGCCTGGATCACGCCGACATAGGCGGAGACGACGTTGCCGAACACCTGCTGCTCGGCCGCGATCAGGGCGGCACGCTGCGCCATCACCAGGTTCTTGGCGTGCGCCACGCTCGCGACCGTGCCGCCGCCGTTATAGAGCGGCTGGTTGATGGCCAGCGTCTCGGTGTTGGCGCCGCGCGTGCCGAAGGACGTGATGTTGTACGGCGGCGGCGGCGAGGTGAAATGCTGGACCTCGCCGGACTGGATGTAGCCGGCGTTGGCGCTGATGGAGACCTGCGGGCGCCAGCCGGCCAGCGCCGAGGGCACGTTCTCGTCCGCGGCGCGCAGCGCGGCGCGTTGCGCCTGCAGCGCCGGATTGGTGAGGTAGGCGACGGCCAGCGCCTGGTCCAGCGTCGTGGGCTGCGCCGGCAGCGGCTCGGCGAGGGGCGTGGCAACCGGGGCCCTGGCGGCCGGCGGCGGTCCGCCCGCGGCCAGCGCGGTCGCGGGCAATGCCCCCGCGCAGGCGGCCGAACCCATGAGGGCGGCGATCAGGATCTTGCGTGTCATGCGGCGCTCCGGGAGGGCCGGGATGATGTCGCCCGGCGGCCCTGCGATGCAAGCCTGTCGCGGCGACCGCAGCCCTGCATCATCAGAAGACGAAGCCTGGTGCCGCGGACAGCGCGGGCAGGCAGGACGTGAACGCGTCGAACAGCGGCCGCAGGGCGAGGCCGGCCGAGGTCATCTCCCCCTCCACCGCCTGGCCGAGCCCCGCAGCGTCGAGGCGCACGCCGTAGAGCCGTCCGCCGGCACTGCCCGCGCGGGGCGTGAGTCGCGCCGGGATCGTGTCCGGCATGATCTCGAAGCCGCCCTCGATCAGGATGACGTCGAACGGGCCGCGCGGCAGGTCGGCGGGGCCGGCCTCCAGCACGGTCACGCGCGGCGCGGTCGCGGCCAGGGCGATGCGCGCGCGGGCGTAGAGCGCCGGGTCGTCCTCGCAGGCGGTGACGGCGAAGCCGCAGGCGGAAAGCACCGCGGCGCCGTACCCACTGCCGGCGCCGACCACCAGCGCCTTGCCGCCACCCGAGGCGGGGTCGGCGGTGTCAAGGATCGCCTGGACGAGCCGGGCCAGGAGCATCGGCGCCACCAGCACGCGGCGGTTGCCCAACGGCACGTCCTCGTCGGCGTAGGCGAGCGGGGCGGCGCTCTCCGGCAGGAAGCGTTCGCGCGGCAGGGTGCGCAGCGCCTCGAGGAGGCGGGGATCGTTGACCTTGTTCGGCCGCACCTGGCCATCGACCATGAAGCGGCGCGCCGTCGTGAAATCCGGGGTCTGCATGGCGCGGACTTATAGGCGCCGGCATGCTGCGCCGCAAACGCGGGATGCGCCGGTTTGGCCTTGACCGGGGCCATGCGCTCACGGGATAAGCCGCGCGGGTCCGGTCCGGTGGCAGAGTGGTGATGCAGCGGACTGCAAATCCGCGAATGTGGGTTCGATTCCCGCCCGGACCTCCACCCGGTTTTCCGATGCCTTGCTGCCGCGGGCGGCGGGGCGCATGTCGCGCCCGGATTGAGCAGGCCGGATCGCGACACCGCATTGCGGGGCGCCGAGCGGGATCGTCATTGTTCTGCAACGGAACCGACGCCGGCGGAACGAGCGGGGATCGCCGCTCAATTCCTCGATTGACCGCCGGACGAAAGTGGCGCATCCGCTTGCGCCGCAAACGATAAGATCTGCGTCTTTCAGGGAAGGTTCCGATGCCCGACGTCGGCGACTTCATTGCGCATCCGCGCACGTTCCTGCGCAACAACGTGCTCGTCGTGTCGGCGGGAACCGGTGGAACCGGTGGCGTGAAGACGTTCCAATTTGGGCGGGTGAACTCGCTGACGGCGAAGAACATGCTGCGGAGCGGCGAGCCCGCGATGCCGGTGTTCTCCCTGAGCCTCGGGATGTCGAAGCCGGGCGACAACGTGGAGGCATATTGGTGCCCCTATTCCGCCTCCGACGCGCTGGGGACGACATTGCCGGGGCGAGGCGGCCCGAACATGATGTTCACCTATGCGATGGACGGCTGCACGTTCGTCGCCGGATCGCGCACCTCCACGAACGACATCACAGTCCACCACGTGAACATGACACCCAAGATCCAGCAGAACCTGGATCCCTCGGTGGCCGGCCAGCAACAGCGCAAGATCCAGAGGAATGTCGCCAAGGGCCTGGTGACGAATGGCGAGCTGATCGACCCGGACGATTACTACGACCCGACGACCCGCCAGGTTCCGGTCCCGAACAACGCGAAGATCTCCACCGTGACGTTTGGCCGCCGCAGCTCCAGCGGCGCGTGGAAGTTCTACGTCCACCAGTATTACACGGTGCCTGGCGAGCGGACGTTGCTGCGCTTCATCGGTTGCGAGCGCTGTATCTGACGCCGACTGCCCCGGCCGCCGGCCCGCGCGAGGGATCGCACCGACGGGTCTTGGCACGGCACTCGGGACCGCGGCACAGCATGCAAGCCCCTGACAGGCGCCGCGCGCTGATGTAAAGGCGCTTCACATGCGCTGGAACAGCGACGAAACGCCCGATGACGAACCGCCTGGGCGGCGCGGCTACCACCACGGCAATCTGCGCGAGGCGCTGATCGAGGCGGCGCTGGCGCTGATCGGCGCCAAGGGGGCGGCCGGTTTCACCATCGCCGAGGCGGCGCGGCGCGCCGGGGTCTCGCCGGGCGCGCCCTACCGGCATTTCCGCGACGGCGACGCGCTGCTCGCCGAGGTGGCGGCGCGCGGCTTCGCGATGCTCGCGGCAGCGCTGGCGGGCGCGTGGAATCACGGCCGGCCGGAGAAACTGCGCGCCTTCGAGGCGATGGGGCGCGCGTATCTCGCCTTCGCCCGCGGCCGGCCCGAGCATTACGCTGCGATGTTCGACACCAGGCTCGCCAACGCCGCCCATCCGGGCCTGGCCACGGCGCGCGAAAACGCCTTGGCGGTGCTGCGCGAGGCGGCGGACCAGCTGGTGGCGGAGCTCGATCCGCGCCCGCCAGGACTGATGGTGGCGCTCCATGTCTGGGCACTGGCGCATGGGATCGCCTCGCTGTTCGGGCGAGCCCAGGCCGGGAAACGGCCGCTGCCGATGCCGGCGGAAGACCTGCTGGAGGCGGGCGTTCTGCTTTATCTTCAGGGCCTTGGACTGGCGGGTGGGCCGGCGCGGCGTTGAGAAAGCGAGCGGGCGCCGAATCTCCTTGACGAAATCCTCCGGGCTCACCAAAGTAAATGTGTCTTACATTTACCGGAGGGACCATGTCCGGCTACGCCGCCTACGGACCCCAACCGTCCAAGGAACGGCCCTGGGGCCAGGGACCGCAGTCACCGCCCTATGACGCGCCGCCGGGATGGGCGCCGCCTGGTTGGCGCTCTTGCGGCTCCAACCGGCTGCTCGCGATCGCGCTCACCATCCTCGCGTTCATGGTCTGGTGGCCGGTTGGCCTCGCCGTTCTTGCTTTCACCATCGGGAGACGCTGCATGCGCCGTTCCTTCTTCCGCGAGGCTCGCCAGCAATGGGGCGAGCACGGCATGTCCTGGAAATTCGGCGGCTGGCAGGGTTCCTGCGGGCCGCAGCCCACGGGCAGCGGCAACCGCGCCTTCGACGAGTACCGCACCGAGACCCTGCGCCGGCTGGAGGAGGAGCAGAAGGAATTCGCGGCCTTCCTCGACCGGCTCCGCTTCGCCAAGGACAAGGCGGAGTTCGACGCCTTCATGGCCGAGCGCCGCCGCGCCGCCGAGCCGCCGCCGCCGGACGCCCACCCCGCCTGACCGTCGCCGGGCTACCGGGTTCCCGCGAGACGCCCCGATGCGCGAAGTTGCGCGTCGGGGCGTTGCTTTTCGGGGCGTCCGCTACCGCGAGGGCGGCTCGACCTTGGCCACCGGGAAGGAGCGCAGGTCTGTCTGCGCGGCGCGGAACACGGCGTCCTGCCGATGCCCGCGCCTGCGGGCGAGAACGCCGACGCGCTGGGAAACATATTCGCCGAGCGAGAGCGCGCCGATTTCGCCCCGGGCGTCGGCACCCGCCTTGCCGCGCAGCGCCTCGCGCACCGCGTAGACGAAGACGCCGTTCCTGTTGTCGTAGCTGTCCAGCGCCTCCTGCACCGAGGTCGAGGCGGTGAGCAGGTAGCGGCCGGTCTCGTGGCCGAGATTGGCGAGGTTGTCGAGAGTCAGTTCGCCGGAATGGCAGGTGTCGACGAACAGCAACGCATCGCGAGCCTGGATGCGTGCGAGGGCGGCCACCAGCGTGCCTTCGCCGATCGCCTGCGCGGCGATGGTCTGCCAGGTCGCGATATCCTTGATGTCCGCGGGGACCAGCAGGAAGCGGTTGGTGTCCGGGTCGCGCACGCCATGGGTCGCGACATAGAACAGGAACGTGTCCTGCGGCCGGACCTCGCGCGCGAGGCGGGCGAAGGCGTCGAGAATCCCGGCCCGCGTCGCCTGCTGGTCGAGCAGCAGCGTGGTGTGCACGCAGGAAAACAGCGGTCCCGCCCGTTTCTCGAAGATGCTCGCGAAGGTGCGCGCGTCGGCATCCGCGAAATGCAACGCGAGCGACTTGTTGGCAAAATGGTCGATGCCGATGGCGAGGATGTAGAGCCGCCCCTTCCCCGTCTTGCCCGCCGGCGTGGCGGGGCGCAGGCGCAGGGTGGCACTCTCGCCGTAGATCGCACCGCTGGAATCATATTGCCGTACCCTCACCGTGTCGGTGCCCGGGTCGAGCGGCACGGAGACGGCGAAGGGCTTGCCGGCTGGCGGCTTGTCGACGCGCAGGGCGTTGCGCCCGTCGACGAACACGTCGAGCGGACCGAGGCCGCGGCCGCGATCGGCGACCGCGAGCGCCAGGTGCAGCGTGCCTGCGCCGTCCGGTCGCGTGACCGTGCCGCCACCGATCTCGATGCCGCGGCAGGTCTGCCCCGCGGCGGCGATGCCGCGCCCGGCCACGGCGGGGCCGGCCGTGACGCAGGCCCCCTCGATCGCGACCTTCGGCTGCTGCGCCAGCGCCTTGGCGAGGTCGCCGAGTTGGGCGAGCCGCGCCTTCGCGGGCGCCGGATTGCCCTCGAGCCGGGCCAGCACCGCGTCCGGCGCATAGAGCGCGCGATAGGCTTGGCCGAAGCTGAGCCAGAGCGGCGCCTGGTTCGCCGCGCGGTCGAGCTGCAGGCCCACGAGATCGGCGCCGCCGCGGCTGGAGTCGTCGAACAGGCCCTCCGGCGTGAACATCACCCAGCGCGCGAGGTCGGCGTCGACGAACACTCCGCCGCGCGGCGAGAGCCCGTGCGCCGTGTCGAACCAGCGCAACGTGCCGTCGAGCAGGGCGGCGACGACGACCTTGCCGTCACCGGACCAGGCGACCGCCCAGGCGGCCGCGGGGAGCGACGCCGTCGCCAGCAGCGCGCCGTTGGCGTCGTAGAGGCGCAGCGACGTGTCCGTGCCGAGCACCAGGCTGCGCCCGTCCGGCGCGATCGCGGCGCTGCGGACGAAGTCGCCGGGATCGAGGACGAGGCGCCGGCCGTTCAGCGCTGGCGCGTTACTGTCCCGCCAGCCTGCGAGCGCGATACCGGGGGCGGCGAGGCGCGCGGGTTGCAGCGTGGCGTCGGTCCACGCGGCGAGGCTGCGCCTGGCCGCGGAAAAGATCCTGCGGCCGGAAGGGGTTGCGAAGCCGACCGTCATGCCGTCATGGGAGAGCGCGAGCACGCCGCGCGAGGGCCGCAGGTCGGCGACGGGCGGGCGCGGGCGCAGGGTGAGCGCACCATCGGGCGCGATGCGGCCCCAGCCGGGATCCTCGGTGGAAAACACCGCGCCGCCGCCTGCCACCGGCTCGATGTCGCGCACCGTGTCACCGGCGGCCACGATATCCGTTGCCGGGCCGAGCCCGTAATCCGCCCAGCTGCGGATGATGTATGCGCCCCCGCCATGGGCGTAGCCGCCGGCGAGCAGGCGCGCCCCGCCCGCGGCGTCCGCAGCCCAGGCCACCGCGAGCAGCCCTTCGCCGGAAAGTCCCGCCGTGTCCGGCGTGAACACATGCGCGAGCCGCGACGCCGAGAGCACCTCCACGAGCAGCCTGCCGTTACGTTCGGGCCGCTCGGCGGTGACAGCGACGAGCCCGCCGTCCGGCGAGACCGCGAGCCCCCAGGGGCGCAGCCCGCCCGGCAAGCGGGCGGAAGCAAGCAGCCTGCCTTGCGTGCCGTAATGGCGGACCTTGCCGTCCGCCGCGGTCGCGAACAGCGTGTCGTCGCGGCCGAAGGCGATCCGCCGCACCGGTCCGCCATAGGCGGCGTCGGCGAAGACCGGCCTGCCGGAACGGGCGCTCCAGACCCGCACGCCGCCCTCGGCCAGACCCGCGGCGAGCAGCGCGCCATCCGCCGACACCGCGAGATCCTCGACCGGCGACGGCAGGCCGGGCAGCCGGCCGATCATGCGTCTCGTTGCCACATCGAACAGATCGATGCTGAACGTGCCGTCCCAGCTGCCGCCCGTGGCACCGGCGGCGAAGACGCGCCTGCCGTGGGGCGTGATCGCGACCGCGTAGATCTCGCCCTCGTGGCCAGGCCCGATCGGCGGGCGCAGCACCGCGAGCTCCCGCCCGTCCGGCAGCGACCACAGCCGTACCGTCTTGTCGTAGCCCGCGGAAGCCATCAGCGTGCCGGCGGCGTCGACCGCGAGGCGCGGGATCGCGCCGGTATGCCCGCCGGCCTCGATGCGCAGGAACGGCGTCGTGGGTGGCGTGCCGGCCCGCGCCGCGCTGCGCCCGGCGGCGAGGGCCCCGAGCAGACAGGCCGCGAGAACCAGCGCGGCGCGGCGCATTGCTAGCCGGAGAGGTCGAAGCCGTTCGCCGCGTTGTGGCTCGCCACCGACACGCTCTCGGCGAACTGGTCGCGCCGCGCGGCGTTGCTGCCGGCGAGCGTGCGCACCTCGCCGCCGCCGTTCACCTGCGGCGGGCTTTGCGCATTCGGGTTGGCGCCGGGCCCGGAGAGGTCGCTGAACGGCGTGTAGCCGCGCTCGCCATTCGGGGTCTGCACCAGGGCGTAACCGCCGCTGGCACCCGTCACCGTCACCGCTCCGCCGGGAGGCAGGCTGGCGAAGGCTGGCGCCGAGGCGTCGGGGCGCATCGTCAACGGCGCCGCCTGGCGAAGCGTGGCGGGCTGGCTCGACGGCGGCCGATCGGCGGCGGCAATGGCGGCGCTGGTGCCGGGCGACAGATGGTCCGCCGCGTCCTGGAACTGCGCGCTGCGGTCCTGGATCTTGCCCTCGATGCGCTGCCCCACCTCGGCGTCGTGCATGGCGCGCTGCTTGACCACCTCGAGCCGGGCGACAGCGGTCGGCCGGTCAATGCGCCCGGCCTGGTAGTCCGTGCGGATCGCGTTGGCCTGGCGCACGCGGCAATCGGTGAGCTGGTTGAATGCCTCCTGCGTCCTGTCGATCTGAACGTTGTCGCGGCTGATGTCGCTGCTGACGCGGCTGGCCAGCACCGCCTCGTCCTGGCTCTGCTTCTGCAACGCCATCCAGTAGCCTGTCGCCGCGCCGGCCGCGGCGCCGGCCGCGGCGCCGATCAGCGCCGACCTGAGATTCTGGCCGAAGATCGCGCCGAGGGCGGCTCCACCCGCGGCGCCCGCGGCGGCACCGGTCAGGATATCGGCGCCGAAGTAATTCCCGGTGGAGTCCAGGGCCACGAGATAGGGCCGGCAGGAATCCGTGCCGTTATCGGGCCCGATCCGGCTTGCCTGCGTCGAGAACTGCCCCGGCGCGCAACCCGTTAGCATCGCGGCGGAAACGAGCAGCGACATCGCGGTGCGCGCGGCCACGCGCGCTCGCGAACGGGCCGCACCGGGCGCAACCGTCACTGCGTGCCCTGCGCTCACCCCATCCCCCATTTCGCCAGGCCTCACGCGCGCGCGCCGGGCCAGGACCAGACCGGGGCCGGGCTGCCCTGGAACGCCGTCGCCGCGCGCTCCCCGAATTCGCGGAACTTGCCCGAGATATCGGCGAGCTTCTGGTCCCACTCTGCCTGGATCGGCTGGTTCTCGATCAGCGCATGGTAGCGGACCATGACGATGATGAGGAACAGCGGCTTGAGGAAGGCGGAGCGCAGGGAGCCGGCGAGCAGGATCGCGATGAGGATGGTGACCAGCCCGCCGGACTCGCGCGCCGAGGCGGGCAGCATCACCGTGATCAGCCCCGCCGGCGCCAGCAGCAGCAGCCACATCACGACCGTGAGCACCCGCTCCAGGATCGCGATTCGCACCGCGGTCATCAGGATCGGCCTGGCGTTCTGCGCGTAATAGACGAGCCCCTCGCGCGCGCAGGTCCACGGATTGTCGCCGCGGGCGAGCGTGTAGGAGAGGATCATCTCGTCGAGGTAGCGGGTCGCCGCGCGCAGCACGATGTCGACAAGCTTCGCCAGGCTGTCGAGGCCAGGAATCGGCAACATGCCGGCGATGAAATCGAGCGTGCGGTGGAAGGCCGCGACCACGGCGCGGACCATGCCCTTCATCGCGTAGAGCAGGTTGATCTGGACGAATCTCTCCCGCACCACGCGCACGCCGTAGGCGAACATCCCCTCGTTGCCGTTGCCGACCGAGCCCTTGGTGATGAGATCGGTGAGCACCGCGGTGTGCCCGGCAGCGACCAGGTGCAGCACATAGCGCAGGATGCCGGACCAGAAGAAGCCCGTCGCCAGCAGGCAGAGGATGAACCAGAGCCAGCCGAAAACATGCGCGATATGGGTGCCGAGGAAAGCGGCACCGCCAAACACGATGACGATCCAGATGATGGTGGCGATGGTGGCCGCGAGCATGATGCCGAAGCGTGTCAGCGCGTAGGGCAGCGTGCGCATGAGCAGCCCGAACGCCGTCGCGAGCGAGGCGCTGCGGACGGCGAGCGGGTAATGGTGGCGTACCGGGTCTGGCCCGGCGGCGAACCCGCTGCCCGGCGCCATGCGAATGGTTTCATCCTCTGGTCCCACGCCCATACTCCCGCCCCCCGTCATGGTGTTCCGCAAGCAACGCTGAACCGAACGGCACGATGATACGTCGCGACCCCGCGGGAGACCGGCGCCACGCCGAGCGAATGCCGGTGGCGGCGCCCCACGGGTACCTAAAGATGAACAAAATGTTAGCCATATCCGCGTTGGCTGACAACGGATTTCTACCGGTCGCGGAATGGTGCGAGAGGGGGGATTCGAACCCCCATGCCCAGAGGGCGGTCGATTTTGAGTCGACTGCGTCTACCGTTCCGCCACTCTCGCACCGATCCCTCGCGGGACAGCCCTTCTTAACACACACGCCTTTCCTGCCAAGATGATTGGGGGATTTGCATCCACCCTGAGGCGACGCTATAGGCCGGCTCGCGCGGGCGTGGAGCGTTCGCCGCGAGGTGATCCCGGATAGCTCAGCTGGTAGAGCAAGCGGCTGTTAACCGCTCGGTCGTAGGTTCGAGTCCTACTCCGGGAGCCACCACCTTCCTTTCGCCGCCGCCGTCTTCCCCCGCCGCCGTCCTGAACGCGCCGGAAGCGCATGGCGCGCGCATTCCGATGGCGCGGGAGCATTACGCGGCGGCTGGAAGGTCGCCTGCCGGCGGCTCGATCCCCGGGGCAAGCCAGGCCAGGCGCCCGCCAGCGATGGTCGCGAGCAGACGCGGGGCGCCGTTTTGCGCCGCGACGGCGATAAGGTCCGCGCGCAGGCCGGGCGCGATGCCGCCGCGATCGGCCAGACGCGCGGCGCAGGCGGGGTTGGACGAAACCAGCGCCCAGGCCTCGGCGAGCGGCATACCCTCGCCAGCGAGCCCGAACGGCGCCTCCAGCAGGCAGGGATAATAGTAGTCGCTGGCGAGCACGGTGCAGAGCCCGCGCCGCGCCAGGGCGGCGGCCGAGGCCCAGCCGAGATGCGAGCGCCCGCGCACGACGTTGGGCGCACCCATCACCACCGCCTCGTCAGCTTCCCGCGCGGCGATGGCGACCGCCTCGGCCATCGGGAACTCGCAGATCGCGGCGCCAAGGGCGCGGAAAAAGGCGCGGTCCTCGACCGTCGCGTCGTCGTGGCTGGCCATGGGGAGCGCGGCCTCGCGCGCGGCCTGCGTCACCATGCGACGTGCCGCCTCCACATCCGTTCCACGGGCGCTGGCGGCGAGCGCGACCTCGCGGAAGGCATCGACCGACATGCCGGCGCGCTCGGCGTATTTCGCGGCGGTGGCGGCGTCGCCGAGCTTCTTGACGATCGAGGGCGTGTGGTCGTTGTAGGCCAGCAGGTGCACCTGACCGGCGCGGATGGCGGCGGCGGCCTCGGCGGCGGCGTCGATGTTGTATGCCTCCCAGCGCAGGTGGACGCGCATGTCGCAGGCGAAACGATCTTGCGCCAGTGCCGCGAGCAGGGCGCGCCACATCCCGATGCCGCGCAACCCCGGCTCCCAGGAGAAGGTGACGCCGTGGAAGGCGGTGGTGATGCCATTGGCGAGGAGCTGGCGCTCGGTCTCGGCCAGCGCCAGGTCCACCGGGAAGCTGACGCCGGGGCGGGGCTGCAATTGCCGCTCGAATGCGTCGCCGTGGATGTCCACGATTCCGGGCAACAGCAGCGCGCCGCGCAGGTCCCAGCCGGGTGCATCCGTGAAGCCGGCGATGCGTCCGTCCGCCACGGCGAGGTTGCGCTCCACGAGACCGTCCGCGGTGAGCACGCGCACGTTGGCGAAGATCATGTCGTTTCGCTTCCCGGCTCGAAGATGATTTGCACGCGCGGTGTGGGGTAGCGCGAGAGGCCGAATTCGACCACGCGGCCCTCGGCATCGACGTTGACGTTCTCGGTGACCAGCAGCGGACGGCTGCGCGACGTCTCGAGCAGTGCCGCCTCCTCCGGCCGCGGCGCGCGTGCGCTGACACGGGTGACGCGACGGAAATAGTCGGCGACACCGAGCGAGGCGAGAGCCGCGCTGATGGTGCCATGCGCCGTGAGTGCGGCCGCGATGCCGGGGAATCTTGCGATAGCAAAATGATGCTGCGCCAGGCTCACCGGGCGGCCGTCGGCGAGACCCAGGCGCTCCAGGCGCACCATGGCGCCGCCCGTCTCGATGCCGAGCGCCTCGGCGATGGCGCGCGGCGCGGGCATGGTGGCGAGCGACAGCACGCGCCCGGAGGGCTCGCGGTCGTGGCGGCGGATCCATTCCGAGAAGCGGGTGCGGGCCGAGACCTCGTAGTCCAGCACATCCTCCGCGACGAAGCTCCCGCGACCCTGCTCGACACGCACCTGGCCGTCCCGCGCGAGTTCCTCCATGGCGCGGCGGACGGTGTGGCGGTTGACGGCGTAACGGCGGGCGAATTCGGCCTCGGTCGGCAGGCGGGCGCCGGGGGCGAGCGTGCCGTCGGCGATGGCGCGCTCGATGTCGCCGGCGATCTGTCGCCACAGGGCGAGACCACTGCCGCGGATGGCTGTGGGCGGTGTTGTTTCGTCGCCCGCATTTGCGGACCACCCGGGCCCGACAAGCGTTGTCATTGTCGTTTCATCCCGCGCGGGGCTGGTGGCGTGTCATGAGGCTTGCGGTTTAGGGCAAGTAGGTCTAGTCGTCTAGACATCCGCATGAAAAACGATCCCCCCTCCCCGACTGACGAACCAGCCACGCGCGCGCGGGCCGGATGGATGGGCCTGCTGGCCCGCGCCAGGCCGGCGGAACTCGCCGCGCTGCTGGGCCAGGCGCCTGCGCTGCCAGACTATACGAGCCTGCGCGGGCCGGAGACGGGACTGGTGATGCTGCGCGGGCGCGCGGGCGGCGGGGGAGCACCGTTCAACCTCGGCGAAATGACGGCGACGCGCGCGAGTGTGCGCGACGCGGAAGGGCGCCTCGGGCATGCGACGGTCGCCGGGCGCGACGACGCGCACGCGCTCGCGGCGGCGCGGCTCGACGCGGCGCTGCAGGACCCCGCGCGGCACGACGCGCTGAAGGCGGCGATCCTCGAGCCACTCGCAGAATCGGAAACGCAACGACGTGCCGGGCTCGCCCGCCGCGCGGCTGCGACGCGGGTGGATTTCTTTGCGTTGACCACACAGCGTTGAACGCCATGGCAGCGGACATCCTCGCCCATCCCGGCTTCGCGGACCCGGTACATGACAGGCAGGTCTCTTTCCGTGCGCTGTTGCAGGCGCTGGCGCGGCCGGGGACGTTCCACCCGGTGGCCGTACCGCCAGACCCGCCGGCGCCGCTCGCGCCCGCGACGGCCGCGGTGCTGCTGACGCTGGTCGATGGCGAGGCGCCGGTGCATCTCACGGGGCCGTTTGCCGCGCTCGGGGCATGGGTTGCGTTCCACACCAGTGGCACCGAGGTGGCGGCCGGCGATGCGGCGTTCGTGCTCGCCGATGCTTTGCCGGATTTTGCTTCGCTCAAGGCGGGGACTGACGAAATCCCCGAGTCTTCGACAACGGTGATCCTGCAGATGCCGGCGCTGGAGGGCGGGCCACCACTGACGCTGCGCGGACCCGGGATCGAGACGACGCGGGATTTCGGGCCATGCGGGCTTCCCGATGATTTCGTCGCGCGCTGGGCAGCAAACCGCAGGCTCTATCCGCGCGGCATCGACCTGGTGCTGTGCGCGGGAAGCCTGGTCGCCGGACTCCCGCGCTCGACCACCGTTACGCCGCCGCGATAATGGCGTATGTGGCGGTCAAGGGTGGCGAGCGCGCGATCGATGCCGCGCATGCCTGGCTCGCCGCCGAGCGCCGTGGCGACACAGCGGTGGCGGAACTGGAGACAGCGCAGATCCGCGAACAGCTCGGCCGGGCGGTCGACCGGGTGATGGCCGAGGGTTCGCTCTACGACCCCGGTCTCGCGGCGCTGGCGATCAAGCAGGCCCAGGGCGACCTGATTGAGGCCGGCTTCCTGCTACGCGCGTCGCGCACCACGCTGCCGCGCTTCGGTGCCTCGCTGCCGGTGGAGACCGCGACAATGCGGCTGGCGCGGCGCATCTCGGCGATCTTCAAGGATCTGCCCGGCGGCCAGGTGCTGGGGCCGACCTATGACTACACGCACCGGCTGCTCGATTTCTCGCTCGCCGCGAACGCCACGCAGGCGACCGCTCCCGAGGCCGAGGCGCGCGACGAGGCTGCACCGCGCGTGCCGGACATCCTTGGCGACGAGGGACTGCTGGAGGCTGATGGCGTCTCCGATGCGGAACCGTTCGACCTGACGCGCGCGCCGCTCGCCTACCCGGCCCCGCGGGAGGCACGGCTGCAGGGCCTGGCGCGCGGCGACGAGGGGTTCCTGCTTGGACTCGGCTATTCGACACAGCGCGGCTACGGCAACAGCCACCCGTTCGTGGGCGAGCTGCGCGTGGGCGAGGTGGACGTCGAGATCGTCCCACCGGAGCTGGGCTTTGCCGTGTGCATCGGCACGGTGGCGCTGACCGAGTGCCAGATGGTGAACCAGTTCGCGGGTTCCAAGACGCAACCGGCGCAGTTCACCCGCGGCTATGGGCTTGCCTTCGGCCATGCGGAGCGCCGCGCGATGGCGATGGCGCTGGTCGATCGCGCACTGCGGGCGCAGGAGCTGGGCGAGGCGCGCACGGCGCCGGCGCAGGATGCGGAATTTGTGCTTTCCACGTGCGACAATGTCGAGGCAACGGGGTTCGTCGAGCACCTGAAGCTGCCGCACTATGTGGATTTCCAATCGGAACTCGAAACGATACGGCGGCTTCGCGGGATCGCCGGCAAGAACGCGACCAGCCTTTCCGAGGCGACGGCCAACCTGCCGGAGGCGGCGCAATGAAAGGTTATAATTTCGCCTACCTCGACGAGCAGACGAAGCGGATGCTGCGGCGCGCGCTGCTCAAGGCGGTGGCGATTCCTGGCCACCAGATTCCGTTCGGCGCGCGCGAGATGCCGCTGCCCTATGGCTGGGGGACCGGCGGCATCCAGGTAACGGCCTGCGTGATCGGGCGAGACGACACGCTGAAGGTCATCGACCAGGGGGCCGACGACACGACCAACGCGGTTTCCATCCGTCGCTTCTTCGCGAAGACGGCTGGCGTCGCCACCACGACGCGCACGGTTGACGCGACCGTCATCCAGACCCGGCATCGCATTCCCGAAACACCGCTCACCGAGGCGCAGATCATCGTCTACCAGGTGCCGCAGCCCGAGCCGCTGTACAAGCTGGAGCCCTCGCGTGCCGAGACGCGGCGGATGCATGCGCTCGCGGAGTACGGCGCGATGCATGTGAAGCTCTACGAGCAGGTGGCGCGCTACGGGCAGATCGCCATCAGCTACGACTATCCGGTGATGGTGAACGGGAGGCACCTGATGGCGCCCTCGCCCATCCCCGCCTTCGACAACCCGAAGATGCATCGCATGAAGGCCTTGCAGTTGTTCGGCGCGGGGCGCGAGAAGCGCATCTATGCCGTGCCGCCCTATACCGATGTGGTGAGCCTCGACTTCGAGGATTATCCGTTCCGCGCCGGGCGTGCGCCGCATGCCTGCGCGCTGTGCGGCGATACGGCGAGCTATCTCGACGAGGTGGTGACCGACGACCGCGGCGGGCGGATGTTCGTCTGCTCCGACACCGACCATTGCGCGACGCGGCGGGAACGGGTGGCATGAGCGGGCCGCTGCTTTCGGCGCGCGCGCTGGCACTTCGTTTCGGCCCCATCACGGCCCTCGACGGCGTGGGTGCCGACCTGTGGCCAGGCGAGGTGCTGGCGGTGGTGGGCGAATCGGGTTCGGGCAAGACGACGCTGCTCAACGTGCTGGCCGGACGGCTGCGGCCTGATGCGGGGCACGTCTGGTATCGCGAGCCGGACGGGCATGTGGCGGACGTGCATGCGATGCCGCCGCCGGTGCTGCGGCGGCTGCACCGTTCCGACTGGGGGTTTGTGCAGCAGGACCCGCGGGCGGCGCTGCGGATGGATGTCTCGGCCGGGGGCAATGTGGGGGAGCGGCTGATGGCAGCGGGCGCGCGGCACTACGGGCACATCCGCGAGGAAGCGGCGCGCTGGCTCGAGGAGGTCGAGATCGACGTCGCGCGCATGGACGACCGGCCGGGCACGTTTTCAGGTGGCATGCTGCAACGGCTGCAGATCGCGCGCACGCTGGTGACGCGCCCGTGCCTGGTGTTCATGGACGAGCCGACGGGCGGGCTCGATGTCTCGGTGCAGGCGCGGCTGCTCGACCTCATCCGCACGCTGGTGCGACGGCTGGGCATCGCGGTGGTGCTGGTGACGCACGACCTCGCCGTGGCGCGGCTGATGGCGGGGCGGATCATGGTGATGCAGCGCGGGCGGGTGGTGGAGGACGGGCTTGCCGACCAGGTGCTCGACGATCCGCGCCATCCCTACACGCAATTGCTGGTCAGCTCGGTGCTCGCGGCATGACGCTCGCGATCTCGGTGCGCGGCCTGGGCAAGGGGTTCACGCTCCATCTGCAGGGCGGCGTGCGGCTCGATGTGCTGCGCGGCGTCTCGTTTGACGTGCATGCCGGCGAGTGCGTGGCCATCGCCGGACCGTCGGGGGCTGGCAAGACCTCGCTGCTGCGCTCGCTCTATGGCACCTACCGCGCCGACGCGGGCGTCATCCTGGTACGCCACGAGGCGGCGGTGGTCGATCTCGCGACCGCCGATCCGCGCACGATCCTGGCGATCCGCGCGCGCACGCTCGGCTATGTCAGCCAGTTCCTGCGCGTGGTGCCGCGCGTGCCTGCCCTCGCGATCGTCGCGGAGGCGACGGACATGGGCGGGGCGGGGTTGGAGCGCGCCGCCGAGGCGAGGGCGCGCGAGCTCCTGCTGCGGCTGGCCATTCCGGAATCGCTGCACGGGCTGGCGCCGGCCACGTTCTCGGGTGGTGAGCAGCAGCGCGTGAACCTGGCGCGCGGCTTCGCGGGCGCGCACCCGATCCTGCTGATCGACGAGCCGACCTCCGCACTCGATGCCGCCAACCGCGCGACCGTGGTGGCGATGATCCGCGAGGCCAAGGCCGCGGGCCGCGCGATCGTGGGCATCTTCCATGACGAAACGGTGCGTGACGCGGTGGCCGATCGCGTGCACGAGGTGCGCCCCCTGCGCGAGGCCGCATGAACGAGACAATCCTGACCAACGCCACCATCGTCACGCGCGACGAGGTGTTCCCGGGCACGCTCGTGCTGCGCGGCGAGACGATCGCCGAGGTCGCGCGCGGCAACAGTGCCTCGCCGGGCGCCGTGGACCTCGGCGGCGACATCCTTATCCCCGGTGTCGTTGATGTGCACACGGACAATCTGGAGCGGCAGGTGCAGCCGCGCGTGCATGCCCGCTGGCCGTCGCGCTCGGCGATGCTGGCGCATGACGCGCAATGCGCCGCAGCGGGCGTGACCACGGTGCTCGACGCGTTGTGCGTGGGCATCGTGGGCTTCGAGCACGAGCGGACACAGACGTTTCGCGAGGCAGTGGCGGATCTCGACGCGCTGGGGCAGACAGGCGTGCTGCGCAGCGACCATTTCCTGCATCTGCGCTGCGAACTGCCGGCGCCGGACATGCGCGAGCTGTTCGAGCCGGTCAGCCGCCATCCGGCCGTCCGGCTGGTCAGCGTGATGGATCACACGCCAGGCGTGGGGCAGTACGCCGATCTCGACCGCTACCGTACGCTGCGGCTCAAGGAAGGGTATTCCGCCGAGCAGATCGAGCGCTCGCTCGCCAACCGTATGGCGGAGCGCGAGCGGGTACGGGGGCCGAACCGGGATTTCGTGCTCGGCGTGGTGGGCGAGACCGGGGTGGCGCTCGCGAGCCACGACGACCGCACCGAGGCGGAAGTCGCGGAGAACGCGGTGCTCGGCATCCGCATCAGCGAATTTCCGGTGACGCTGGAGGCGGCGAAGGCGGCGCGCGCGCGTGGGATGCAGGTGATCGCGGGGGCGCCCAACATCGTGCGCGGGGGCAGTCATTCCGGAAACGTCGCGGTCGCGGACCTGGTGGCGGCGGATGCGGTCCATGCGTTCGCCTCCGACTATGTGCCGGCGAGCCTGGTGGAGGCGGCGTTCATCGCCGCCGCGGGCATCGGCCTGCCGCGCGCGATCGCCATGGTGACGGCGGCGCCGGCCGCGATGGCGGGGCTTGCTGACCGCGGCGCGCTGGCGCCGGGGCTGCGCGGCGACCTGGTGCGGGTGCGCCTGCACGAGGGGCTGCCGGTGGTGCGCGAGGCCTGGCGCGCGGGCGCACGCGTCGCGTGAAGCCATATCGGGTCGCGATTTATTACGTACCGGCGACGGAGGATCCGCTGGCCTTGGCAGCCACCTCCTGGTTCGCGGCGTCCGAGCGGTATGCGATCACCGTGGACGCGCGGCGCTACGGGTTCCATGCGACGCTGAAGCCGCCGTTCCGGCTGCGTGACGGTTTCACCTGGGACGACGTGCTGGCCGCTGCGGGCGACCTGGCACGGGGTATACCCCCCTTCGCGCTCCCGCGCCTGGCGGTCGGCGATCCGCATGGATTTCTGGCGCTGCGCGAGACAGTGCCCTCGACTTCGTTGCAGGCGCTCGCCGATGCCGCGGTGGCGGAGCTCGATTTCCTGCGACAGCCGCCGGACGGGGCGGAGATCGCGCGGCGCCGGCCGGAGCGACTCGGTACGGCCGAGCGAAGGATGCTGGACCGCTGGGGCTATCCCTATTGCTTCGCCACGTGGTTCTTCCACATGACGCTGTCGCAACGGCTCGACGCGGCGGGGCATGCTCGCTGGCGCCCCGAGGCGGCGGCGCATTTTGCCACGGCACTTGATCTGCCGCGGATGGTGGATGCGGTTGCGATCTTCGTCGAGGCCGAGCCGGGGGCCGCGTTCACCGAGGCGGCGCGAATTCCGCTCGGCCGCTGAGCGCGGCTTCAGGCAGACAGTTTCATCTCCGCCACGTCGTCCGGCACGATCAGGCGGGCCTCGGTTGCCGCCAGGATCTGCTCGACGCCGATGCCTGGGGCGCGTTCCCTGAGTTCCAGGCCGCGTTCCGTGGGCGCAATCACCGCCATGTCCGTGACGAGGAGATCGACGCGGCGCACCGAGGTGAGTGGCAGCGAGCAGCGGCGCACGATCTTGGGCTCGCCCTTGGCAGCGTGGGTCATCGCGACGATGACGCGCCGCGCGCCGGTGACCAGGTCCATCGCACCGCCCATTCCGGGAATCATCCTGCCAGGGATGGTCCAGTTGGCGAGCTGGCCCCGCTCGTCCACCTGCAGCCCCCCCAGCACGGTGACGTCGAGATGGCCGCCACGGATCAGGCCGAAGGAAAAGCAGGAGTCGAAGCTCGCGGCCCCCGGAACCGCGCCGATGAAGCGTCCGCCGGCGTCCGAGAGGTATTCGTCTTCCGCGCCCTCCTCCGGCAGCGGTTCGACCCCGATGAGGCCGTTCTCCGTCTGGAACGACACGTCGAGACCGGGTGGCAGGTAGTGGCTGACAAGTGTTGGCAGCCCGATGCCGAGATTGACCAGGCTGCCCTCGCGCAATTCCATCGCGATGCGACGCGCGATGAGTTCCTTAGCGTCCATTGGCTGCGTCCCTGCGCAGGAGATGGTCGACCAGGGTGCCCGGTGTGATCACCTCGTCGGGCGGAATGACGCCCACCGGGACGATCTCGGCCGCCTCGGCGATGACGGTGCGGCCGGCCATCGCCATGATCGGGTTGAAGTTGCGCGCCGTCATCGCGTAGTCGAGGTTGCAACGATAGTCGGCGCGATGGGCCGCGATCAGCGCGAAATCGGCGGCGATCGGCAGGTCGAGCAGCCAGGTCCGCCCGTCGATCTCGATCGTGCGCTTGCCTTGGGCGACGGTGGTGCCGAGGCCGGTTGGCGTGAGCACGCCGCCGAGGCCGCTGCCAGCGGCGCGGATGCGCTCGGCAAGGGTGCCCTGGGGACAGAGCTCGACCGTCAGGTCGCCGGCGATGATCTGCTGCTGCGTCGTGGGGTTGGTGCCGATGTGGGAGGCGGTCAGGTTCGCAATCGCGCGCGCGTCGATCAGCTTGCCGATGCCAAAGCCTGGGCGCGCGGTGTCGTTGGCGATGACGGAGAGATTTCTGCGCCCCTGGCGCGCGAGTTCGCCGAGCAGACGGTGCGGTGAGCCGATGCCCATGAAGCCACCGATCAGCAGCGAGGCGCCATCCGGGATCAGCGCCACCGCGTCCTCGAGCGCGATCATCTTGTGCATGGCGGCGTCCGCTTTCCGGCCTGTTGCGAGCGTTACCCGATGCGACCCGTGGGCGCGGGACGCATTGACCTGGGTCAACGCGCGCCGGCGACGTCCCTCAGCGCCGCGAGCACGGCGGCCACGCCCTCCCCCACTGTGGCGTCGTTTACGATCCGCACCGAGGTGATCCCCGGCGGCAACGCGACCCGGCGCGCGAGTCGGGAAGCCTGGTCCGCCGCCCCTTCCCGTCCGCGCGCGGCGAGTCGGGCGGCGAGCACCTCGGGCGAGGCGGTGATCTCCAGCACCAGCACCGCGAAGCGGGCGGCAGCCTCGGCGACGACGGTGCGGCTCACGCTGGCGACGACGACGCGCCCGGCCGCCAGATCAGCCGCGATGGAGCCGGCAATGCCGTAGCCCAGGCCGTGCGTCTCCCACGCAAGCGCGTAGGTGGCGCGACTGGCGGCGAATTGCTCGTGCGTGAGCGGGATATGGTCCTCGCCACCGGGATCCGCGGCGCGGGTGACCTCGCGGCGGGCGAAGATGAAACGCGCATCCCCCGCGAGCGCCTGGCGCGCCCCGGCCAACAACGTGTCCTTCCCTGCCCCCGAGGGGCCGACGACCAGCACCAGAATCCCTGCCCTGCCCATGGCCCCCTCTTGGCGCGTCACCAGGCCGCCGCCAAGGCGGATCAATCGCCGGGATGTCGGGGCGGCTTTCGCGAACCGGGCGTTGGCCCTAGCTTGCGGCGAAACGTCGGAGAAAGAGATGTTCACCACCCGCCCCGAGATCGCCGCAACGTTCGGCGCCGTCGCCACCACCCATTGGATCGCGAGCCAGACCGGCATGGCGGTGCTGGAGCGGGGCGGCAACGCAGCGGATGCGGCGGTCGCCGCGGCCTTCGTGCTGCATGTCGCGGAACCGCATCTGAACGGGCCGGGCGGCGACGCTCCGATCATCCTGCACGACGCGCGCGCGGGAACGCAGCACGTGATCTGCGGGCAGGGCGTGGCGCCCGGTGCGGCGACACCGGAACATTTCGCCTCGCTCGGGCTCGACCTGGTGCCGGGCACCGGGCTGCTGCCGGCCGTCGTGCCCGGCGCCTTCGATGCCTGGATGGTACTGCTGCGCGACTGGGGCACGATGGAGGTGGCGGACGTGCTGTCCTACGCCATCTACTACGCGCGACGCGGCATCCATATCGTCGCGCGCATCCCCGCCGCGATCGAATCGGTGCGGCCGCTCTTCGAGCAGTACTGGCCGAGCTCGGCCGCGGTGTTCCTGCCGCGTGGCGAAGTCCCCGCGGTGGGCAGCCTGTTCGCCCGTCCCGCTCTCGCCGACTGCTGGGAGAGGTTGTTGAAGGAATGCAACGGACCGACGCGCGAGGCGCGCATCGACGCCGCGCGACGCTGCTTCTACCGGGGGTTCGTCGCCGAGGAAGCGGGGAAATTCTATGCCGCGAACGAGCTGCTCGACTGCTCCGGGCGGCGGCACCGCGGGTTGCTCACGGCGGACGACATGGCGCGCTGGCAGGCGACGGTGGAGGACCCGGTCTCGCTCGATTACGCCGGCCACACGCTGCTGAAATGCGGTGCCTGGAGCCAGGGGCCGGTGTTTCTGCAGCTGCTGGCGCTGCTGCGCGGTATCGATATCGCGGCGATGGACCCGCTGGGCGCCGAGTTCGTCCACACCGTGGTCGAGGGGATGAAGCTCGCCTTCGCCGACCGCGAGGCGTTCTACGGCGATCCGGATTTCGTGAAGGTGCCGCTGGGGACTCTGCTTTCCGAGGAATACAACGCCGCGCGGCGCAAGCTGATCGGCGAGGCCGCGAGCCATGCGCTGCGGCCGGGCAGCATCGAGGGGTTCTCCAGCGATCTCTCGCATCTCGCCCGCATCAAGCCGCCGGAGATCATGGCCGCGGGAACCGGCGAGCCGACGGTGGCGCGGCTCGGCTCGGTGGGCGGCGACACCTGCCACATCGACGTGATCGACCGCGATGGCAACATGGTGAGCGCGACCCCCTCGGGCGGCTGGCTGCATTCCTCGCCGGTGGTGCCGGAACTCGGATTCCCGCTGTCCACGCGCGGGCAGATCTTCTGGGCCGTTCCTGGGCTGCCGAACTCGATCGCGCCGCGCAAGCGCCCGCGCACCACGCTCTCGCCCAGCATGGCGCTGCGCGACGGGAAGGCATGGATGAGCTTCGGCACGCCGGGCGGCGACCAGCAGGACCAGTGGCAGCCGGTCTTCTACCTGCGCATGCTGCATCACCGCATGAACATCCAGGAATCGATCGATGCGCCCTCGTTCCATACCGAGCACTGGAACAACAGCTTCTGGCCACGGCTGGCGAAGCCCGGGCGCGTGGTGATCGAGGGCCGCTATCCGCCGGAGGTGCTGGCGGCACTGAAGGCGCGCGGGCACGACGCCGAGATGGGCGCGGAATGGAGCGAGGGGCGGCTTTCGGCCGCGCGGCTCGAGGATGACGGGCAGATCTTCGCGGGCGCCAACCCGCGCGGCATGCCGGGCTATGCGGTAGGCCGATGAAAGATTGGCGATGACGGGTGCGCTGCGGGCGGCGCTGGACGCCGCCCGCGTGCCGGCGATCGCGGGGTTCGTGGCACGGCACGAGGGCATGCTGTGGCAGGGTGCCGCCGGAGCAGCGACCACAGCAAGCCGCGCCTACCTGGCCTCGATGTCCAAGGCCGTGACCTCGGTGGCGGCGCTCGTGCTGGTCGAGCGAGGCCGACTCTCGCTCGACGAACCCGTGGGGCGCTGGGTGGAGGAACTCGCGGCACCGCTTGTGCTGGAGGGGTTCGACGATGCTGGGGGGCCGGTGCTGCGACCGGCGCGCGTCCCGATCACGCTCAGGCACCTGCTCACCCACACCGCGGGGTTCGGCTATCCGTTCTTCAACGAGCGCGTGCTGCGCTGGTCGCGGCTGCGCCCGCCGCGCCGGCCGGTCGCGCTGTTCGATGCCGGAACGCAATGGGAATACGGCGTCAACACCGATTGGGCCGCGAAGGTCGTGGCCGCTGCCTCCGGCCAGGCGTTCGAGGACAGCGTGCACGAGACCGTGCTGGCGCCGCTCGGCATGGCGGACACGGGCTATGACTTCCCGGACGCCCGGCTGGCCGTGCATGCACGCCAGCCGGACGGAAGCCTCGTTGCGGTGCCGCACGAGCCGCCGAAAAACCGCGAATTCTTCCAGGGCGGCGCGGGACTGTGCGGCACCGGGCCGGATTACTGCCGGTTCCTGCGCATGCTGCTGGGTGGCGGCGCGCTCGAGGGCGCGCGCGTGCTGCGTCCGGAGACGGTGGATCTGCTGTTCACCAACCAATTGCCCGATATGTCGCCGGGCCTCGTCGCGGGACCGATGCGACCGGTGCAGCCGGAGCTCACGCTCGCGACCGAGCTGTTTGCGGGCATGGACGCGGGCTGGAGCCTGGCCGGCGCGATCAACCCGGAGCCCTTGCCGACTGGGCGCGCCGCGGGGAGCCTCGGCTGGGCCGGCATCGCCAACACCTATTTCTGGGCCGACCGCAGTCGCGACCTCGCCGGCGTGCTGCTGATGCAGTTCTATCCGTTCGGCGATCCCGCGGCGCTGGCGGCACTGGCGGCGTTCGAGACGGCTGCGTACGCGGCGCTGGGCGCGCTTAAGGGCTAGCGGCAGGTGACCTGGGTCGGGTCGCCGGTCGGGCGCTTGCAGGAGCGCACGTGCTGCGGCAGGCGGATGCCGAGCGGCGGACGGTCGTAGCCATAGTCGCAGCTGAGGTAGTAGGCGTGGCCCGGCCAGTCATGCGGCGGCAGGTGCCATATGCCGTTGCGGTCCGGCATCAACGTGCCGTTCAGGGGCGGACCGTCATAGATGTGGGAGCTGACAAGCAGCCGCGCGCCATGAAACGTCGGGCAGGTGAACGGCGCGCTGCTGCCCGGCAACGGCGCCGGCCCGGTGCCCACGTAGATGCCGCTCTTCGGCACGATGCCGCCGGGCGCGATTGCCTGGGGTGGCGTGGTGCCTGGCAGCGGCAGCGGGTTGGTGCCCGTGTAGATGCCGGTTCTTGGTACGATCCCGCCGGGAGCGATGGATGGAGGTGCGCCGCTACCCCCCGCACCGGCGTCGCCACCGGTGCCCAGGCCCGGAAGCCCGAAGTCGGGAACACCCATGCCCGGAACGCCCGTTCCCGAGGCGCCCTGCCCCGGCAGGGCTGCGCCGGGAAGACTTGTGCCGGGAAGGCCTGTGCCCGGGAGGCTCGCGCCAGGGACACTGGTGCCGCCGAAGCTGGATGGCGGCGTGCTCGTCCCCTGGGCGAGCGCCGTCCCGCAGACCAGCAGCAACGCCGGCAGGAGCGCCAGCCACCTCAATGCAGGATCCGCCCCTCGCTGCCGGTGGCCAGCATATCGTGCTCGAGGCCCGGACCTTCGAGATGGGGACCTTCGAGATGGGGACTTTCCAGATGGGGGCGATCGAGAGAACGGCGCTCCTCCGGCTTCGCCGCGCCGTGCGCAACAGCGCGCAACAGGCTGGCGACGAAGCTCCGGCCCCAAAGTGCCGGCGAACGGTTCTCGATCGCCGCCCAGAGCGCCCGCCAGCGCGCCTGGCGCTCGCTGCGCGCCATGGTCAACGCGGCTTCCATCGCGTCGGCCATATCGTCGGGATCGTGCGGGTTGACCAGCAGCGCGGCCTCCAGCTGGCGCGCGGCGCCGGCGAAGCGCGACAGCACCAGCACGCCGGGATCGGCCGGGTCCTGCGCGGCGACATATTCCTTGGCGACCAGGTTCATGCCGTCGCGCAGCGGCGTGACCAGGCCGACGCGGGCGATCCGCATGTACCCCGCGATCTGCGCGCGTTCGGCCGCGCGGCTGACGATGCGCAGCGGCTGCCATTCCGCGGTGCCGAGCCCGGCGTTGATGCTGCCGGCTTCTGCCTCTATCGCCGCGCGAAGGTTGCGGTAGCTGCCGACGTCCTTGCGTGACATGGCCGCGATCTGCAGGAAGGTCACGCGGCCGAGCAAGGCGGGATGGCGTTCGAACAGGCGGCGGAAGCCCTCCAGGCGCTGCATCAGCCCCTTTGTGGGATCGAGCCGGTCGATGCCGAGGATAAGGTCCTGGCCCGCGAGGCTCTCGCGCAGGCGCTGCGCCCCCGCCTCGTTCGCCATCGCCGCCGCGGTGCGCGCGAAGCTCTGTGCCGCGATCTCGACCGGGAAGACGCCGAGGCGGACGCGCCGCCCGCCGAAGGAAAGGCTGCCCGAGGCGAGCCGGACGGCGCCGGCGAGCTGCGTTGCGGCCGCCACGAAATTGCCCAGGTCGTTGTCGGTCTGGAAGCCGATCAGGTCGGCGGCGAGCATGTCGCGCACCAGGGCGGCGACTTCCGGCGCCTGCACCATCACATCGGGCGCGGCGAAGGGGACATGCAGGAAGAACCCGATCGGGTTCCTGACCCCCTTCGCGCGCAGGCACGCGGCCAGCGCCAGCAGGTGGTAGTCGTGCACCCAGATCAAATCGTCCGGCCGGATCAGCGGCATCAGCGAAGCCGCGAAACGCTCGTTGACCGCGCGGTAGCAGGCGGCGTCGCGCCGGTCGTAGCGCATCAGCTCCGGCAGCGTGTGGAACAGCGGCCACAGCACGCCGTTGGAGAAGTTGTTGTAGTAGCGGTCGTGCTCCTCGCGGGTGAGGTCGATGGTGGCATAGTCGACGCCGGCCTCGGTCTCGACCGCCGCGAGGGCGGCGCGGCCGCCCTCGGCGATGGCGCCGGACCAGCCGAACCAGAGGCCGCCGCGCTTCTCCATCATGCCGTCCAGCGCCACGGCGAGCCCGCCGGCCTGCTGGCCGGCCGAGGGCACGGGCACGCGGTTCGAAACCACGACCAGGCGCGTCATTCATCCTCCGGGGGAGTGTCGCAAGGCGCGGGAATCTCGCGCCGACTCGTGGCAAGAAAGCGGCAAAACTGGCGGGTTGGGGGTATTTCTTGCATGCGCGTCGCGAGTGGCGCGCGGGGCAGGAATGTCCCCCTGGCAAAGCCCGGACTGGCAAAGCCCGGACTTTGTGGGATGATGTTCTGATGGACAACGAACTTCTTGCCAGGCTGACCGCCTGGCGCCGTCATCTGCATGCCCATCCGGGCCTCACCCTGCACGAGGAGGAAACCGCCGCCTTCGTCTGCGAGCGCCTCGCTGAGATGGGCGTTCCCCATCAGCGCGGCATCGGCACGAACGGCGTCGTTGCCACGATTTCACGCGGCAGCTCCAACCGCGCCGTGGGCCTGCGCGCGGACATGGACGCCCTGCCGATCACCGAGCAGACCGGCCTGGCGCATGCGTCCACCAATCCTGGCGTGATGCATGCCTGCGGCCATGACGGGCACACGACCAGCCTGCTCGGTGCCGCGGCGCTGCTGATGGCGGACCCCGACTGGTCCGGCACCGTGCACTTGGTGTTCCAGCCCGCCGAGGAGGGTGGCGGCGGCGCGCGGGCGATGATCGCCGACGGGCTGTTCCAGCGTTTCCCGATGGAGCGCATCTTCGGCTACCACAATTGGCCGGGACTCGAGGCCGGCACGGTCGCGGTGCATGACGGGCCGGTGATGGCGGCCGGCGCGAGGGTTTCCTTCGCGATCGAGGGTGCCGCGGGCCACGCGGCGCTGCCGCAGTTCACCCGCGACCCGGTGGTGGCCGCGGGGCACCTGATCGTGGCGCTGCAATCCATCGTCGCGCGCAATGTCGATCCGCTGGAATCGGCGGTGATCAGCATCGGCGTGATCCAGGGCGGCTCGGCGGCCAACCAGATTCCCGCCACGGTGAACCTGCACGGCACCATGCGCTACTACCGCGACCACATCCGCGATGTGCTCGACGCCGGGGTGCGCCGCGTGGCCGCGGGGATCGCCGCGACCTGCGATGTCTCGATCGGGGTTGAAATGCGCTACGGCGTTGGTGCCACGGTCAACACGAAACCGGAGGCCGAGGTCGCGGCGGCGGCGGCGGAGCATGCGGGGCTGTCGCTGCGGCGCGACCTGCCGCCGGCGATGACCGGTGAGGATTTCGCCTGGTACCTGCGCGAGAAGCCTGGCGCCTTCGCCTGGATCGGCAACGGGCCGGACAGCGACGGGCGGGAACTGCATTCACCGCGCTACGATTTCAACGACGCGGTGCTGCCGGCGGCAAGCGCCTGGCTTGCGACCGTGGCGCGCGACGCGTTGCGCTGAGCGGGCTCGCGGGAGGTCGCGCGCCTCAGATGATGCCGCGCAGGCTGGGGCCGGCCGCGACGCCGGCGATGGTCGCGGCGAGGCAGATCGCGACCGAGAGCAGCACGTTGACGGAAGCCGCCACCGGGTGGCCGGCGCGGATCAACTCCAGCGTCTGCAGGCTGAACGACGAGAAGGTTGTGTAGCCGCCGCAGAAGCCCACGATGATCAGCGAGCGCATCGCGCTGCCCCCCGCCGCGACGTCGGCGAGGCCGATGATGAAGCTGCCGAGAATGTTGATGACCAGCGTGCCGAGCGGGAAATCGAGCCCGAAAGCGCCGGCGAAGAGGATGCCGGTCCAGTAGCGGCCAACCGAACCGACGGCACCGCC
>DAHUXX010000047.1 GCA_027306955.1 Acetobacteraceae bacterium
TCCTGTTCGGGCGGGACTGCCGAGGACCATCCCCGACCCAGCCGCCGTGACCCCCTTCTAAAAACCCCCCACGCCGCCCTCACTGAAACGCTTCACACCGCGTGGCGCGATGCCTCCCTGTCCCACGGGGCCGACCACGGCACTGTTGCGTGTCGCTACCGACGGGGACAAGCTGCCGGTTGGTACTGGTCATTTCACGCGGGCCACGCGATGCAGGTGTTTCGCATCTTCGTCTCTTCACCGAGCGACGCCGGCGTGGAGCGGCGGCGCGTCGACAACGTCGTCAGCCGCCTCAACGGCGAGCTTGCTGGGCTCGCCCGCCTGGAGGCGATCCGCTGGGAGACCGAGCAATACCGCGCCCACGAAACCTTCCAGGCGCAGATCCCGCCCGCCGCGGAGTGCGACGTGGTCGTGGGCGTGCTGCGCTGGCGGTTGGACCTCCCCCTGCGGACTTCCCCGAGCATCTGCCGGATGGCGAGGCCTACCCCAGCGGCACCGCCTACGAACTTCTGACCGCCATCGAGAAGCGCCGCGCCGGCGGCGAACTGCCCGATGTCTTCGTCTTCCGCTATGAGGGCGGCCCGCCCATGGTCCGCATCGGCCAGAGCGACGCGGACGAGATCGAGCGGCAATGGCATGCCCTCGGCGGCTTCTTCGAGCGCTGGTTCGTCACGCCCCAAGGCCAGTTCCGTGCCGCCTTCAACGCCTACCGCTCGGAGGACGATTTCGAGGCGCAGCTCGAGGCGCTGCTGCGCAAATGGCTCGCGGCGCGCGTGGCCGGCGGGCGCGCCCTGTCGTGGCCGGCGGGCAATGGCTCGCCGTTCCGGGGGCTCGACGTGTTCGGCGCCCGCCATGCGCCGGTCTTCTTTGGCCGCGCCGTCGACATCCGCCGCGCACTCGATCTCTGGCGCGAGGCGGCGAACCGGCAAACGCCCTTTCTACTCGTCGTCGGCGCGAGCGGTGCCGGCAAATCCTCCCTCGCCCGTGCCGGCCTCATGCCGCGGCTCACCACGCCGGGCGTGGAGGAGCGCGTCGATGCCTGGCGTGTCGCCGCCTTCCGCCCCGGTGACCGGCCGACCGACCCGTTCACTGCCCTCGCCGAGGCTCTCGTGCAGCGCGAGGCGGATCTTCCGCCGGAGGAAGCCGGCCGTGGTCCCGCGCTGCCCGAGATCCTGGAAGGCGACAGCAGGACGGCCGCGGAACTTGCCGGTTTGCTCGCCCACGCGGACGTGGCCGCGGCGAAGCCGGTGCTCAACGCGCTCGACCGTCTGTCCGTTCGCCTGCGCGAGCAGGAGCGCATGGCTCGTCCCTTTCGCTGCGACCTGGTGCTGCTCGCCGACCAGCTGGAGGAGCTGTTTGCCCCCTCCCTCGCGCGCGAGACGCGGGAGAAATTCGCTGCCCTGCTCGCGACCCTCGTCGCCACCGGCCGGGTGTGGCTCGTCGCCACCCTGCGCGCCGACCTCTACGCGCCGCTGCTCGACATTCCGTCCCTCAAACGCCTGAAGGACGCGGGCGCCTCCTACGACCTGGCCCCGCCGGGCGCCGCGGAGCTGGCCGAGATCGTGCGCGCCCCCGCCGCCGCGGCGGGCCTCGTCTTCGAAACCGATGCCGCAACCGACGAGACGCTGGACGAACGCCTGCTGCGCGAGGCCGACCGGACGGACATGCTGCCGCTCGTCCAGCTTGCCCTGAGCCGGCTGTGGGAGGCACGCGAGACACGGGGTGAGGAGACCGTGCTGTCCATCGCCGCCTTCGAGCGCCTCGGCGGCGTGAAGGGAATCGTCGCGGAGGCCGGCGAGACGGCGCTCGGCTCGCTCGGCGAGGCGGAGACCGCCAACCTCGCGCCGCTGATCCGCAAGCTTGCCGAAATGTCGAAGGGCGGCACGCTCACCGCACGCGCCGTCCCGCTTGCCGAGGCGGCGCCGGACGCGCCGATGCGCAGGCTGGTGGATGCGCTCGTCGCCGCGCGCCTGCTCACGTTCTCGGGCGAGGGCGGGGACGCCACCCTGCGGCTCGCGCATCAGCGCGTGCTGACGGATTGGGAACGGCTTCGTAACATCGTCGCCGAAAGCGGTGATTTCTACCGTATCCGCGACGAGGTCGAGGACCGCCGCCGCCGTTGGGAAGCGAACGGCCGCAAGGACGAACTACTGCTCGCGCGCGGCCTGCCGCTCGCCGAGGCGCGCAAGATCGCCATCGCCTATGCCACGGAGCTCTCGCCTGACGCCCGCACCTTCATCGCCGCCTCCCGCCGCCGCGCCAACCGCGCGCAGGCCCTGGCCTTTACCGCCGCCGGAATCTTCGCCCTGTTCGCGATCGGCGCCGGCATCGGGTGGAAAAAGGCAGTCGAGGAGCGAACGGTTGCCGCGCGCGACTTCAGCGCCGCACTCGCGGGGGTGAACGACCTGGTTTTTAACATCGCCCAGGGCCTGCGAAACGCCACCGGCATGCGCGTCAGCACGATCAAGACCATTCTCGATACCGCGGAGCGGAGCGTGAACACGCTGCTCGCAACGGCACCCCATAACCCCGACCTGCTCCATATCAAGGCCGCGATGCTTGACAATTTTGTGACTACCTATCTCAGGAGCGGGGATATCCGGGATGCGGCGGTGATGGCAAAGGAGGAATTCGCGCTCGACACAAGGCTTGCGGCGCGACTGCCGGGCAACGTCGAGATCGAACGCGACCTTGCCATCAGCCTTGATAAAATCGGCGAAGTCGCGGAGCAGGCTGGCGACCTCGCCAAGGCCACGTCCGCCTATCGGCAGGAGTACACAATCACCAGCAACCTCGCGAAACGCGATCCTGGCAACGCCCAGGCCCAGCGCGATGTCGCGATTGTCCTGCAACGCATCGGCGATGTGGAGCTGCAAGCCGGCGACCTCACCAAGGCAACGTCCGTGTACCAACAAGCATACGTCATCGACAGCAACCTCGTGAAACGCGATCCTGGCAACGCCCAGACCCAGCGCGATGTTGCGATTGACCTGGAACGCATCGGCGATGTGGAGCAGCAAGGCGGCGACCTCGCCAAGGCCGCATCCGCGTATCGGCGACAGCTCGGCATTTTCCGGAGGCTAGCGGCCCGGGCGCCCGGTGACGCGAAGGACCAACTCGGTGTCGCCAGCGCTCTGGTGTCCATCGCCGCGATCGAGCGGCACTCGCACGCCCCCGCCGACGCCCTCGTCGACTACCGCAAGAGCCTCGCCATCATCGAGGCCCTTGCCGCGAAGGCTCCCGGCGATGTTGGGCTCAAACGCGGGGTGGCGCTCCTGCGCCAACGGATCGCGACGTTGGCGGCGGCGAAACCCTGATCCCGCCCCCGCCGCACCCGCATGTTACACCATCGCGATTGACGGCTCGCCG
>DAHUXX010000082.1 GCA_027306955.1 Acetobacteraceae bacterium
CCTCGCTGTCGCGGAAGCTGCGCCACTTGGTGTACTCGGCGGTCTCGAAGATCTTCGCGAGATCGCGCGGCTTGGACAGCTCGGTCCAGTCGGAGAAGCCGAACATCTGCGCGCCGGCCGCCGAGACGAACGGCGCGAAGCTGGCCGCCGCGACGTTGGAGACGAGGCGCAGCGTGTCGATGTCGTCCGGGTGGTTGGTCCACTCGTAGTCGCCGATCAGCGCGCCATAGGGCTCGCCGCCCGGGGTGCCGAATTCGTTCTCGTAAATTTTCTTGAACAGCTGGCTCTGGTCGAACTCCACCGCCTTGGTCAGATCGCGGTTGAGCTCGCGCTTGGTGACGTTGAGCACGCGCAGCTTCAGCGAAGCGCCCGTCTCCGAGTTCATCACCAGATAGTTGAGACCGCGCCATGACCCTTCGAGCTTGAGGAATTTCGGGTCGTGCAAGATCGCGTTGAGCTGCGTGGACAGCTTGCGGTCGATCGCGGCGATCGCCGCGTCGAACGTGCGCGTCAGGTTCTTGTCGAAGGTGACGGTGCCCGAAAGCGCCTGCTCGACCAGCGTCTTGACCAGGTCCTGGGCGCGGTCGGGCTCGGTCTGCTTGGTCGCGGCAACGACCTGATCGAGCAGGTTGAGGCCGGTCTGCTCCGTGGTGGTCGCGGCGCCGGCTGCGGCTTTGGCTTCAGACATCGTCTCAGCCCTCCTGCTTGTCGAGACCAAGCTGGCCCGACAGCGACTTCAATTCCGCTTCGCTCTTGAGCACCTGTTCGAGCAGGTTCTCGAGCTCCTCCGAGCGGTCAACCTTGCTCATCAGGTCGCGCAGCTTGTTGCGGGTGTCGATCAGCGCCTGCAGCGCCGGCACCTGGGCGGCCACCCGGGCGGGGTCGAAGTCCTCCATCTTGTTGAACTTCAGATCGACCGCCATCTGCGAACCGTCGCCGGCGAGCGTGTTGTCGACCTTGAGCTTCAGCCCCGGTGCCATGCGCGCCATGACGTCGTCGAAATTGTCACGGTCAATCTGGACGAATTTACGCTCGGTGAGCGGGCGCAGCGGCTGCGTCGGGTCGCCCGAGAAATCGCCCATGACGCCGACAACAAAGGGCAGCTCGCGCTGAATCTGGGCGCCCTCCGTCTCGACCTCGTAGGAGATATGCACGCGCGGCTTGCGCACGCGGTTCAGCTTGTCGTGAACGGACGCACTCATCACAGTCCTCCCTGTCGTACTCCGCCGCGCGCGCCTGCCGCACCCGGCTTACCGCCATCGGATGATCTTCTTGCATGACCAACCGGACCGCCAGGAGGAGAACGGGTGGGCGCGGCGATAAGGTAGGCATCGCCGGGGCGGCTGATCAACGAACGTTTCATGGCTGGCGTCAGCCAACTTCCTCCTCGGCCGGCGGGCGGATGCCGAGCTGGCTGAGGATGGAAGCGCGCACGCTGGTATCGCTCACAACCTCGGCGAGCAGTTCCGGCCAGCTCATGCGGCCGCGGCGGATCGCCTCGTCGAGCGTATAGGCCAGCGGGGACTGCGGCTCCGTGCGGCGGAAGAACTCCGCGATCCGCCCCAGTTCCCGCAGCATGTCCTCGCGTGTCGCGGTGGCCCTCCCTGGCCCGCGGCCGCCCGCCGCCGCACCGTCCTCGCTCGCGGCACCTTCCCCTGCGTCCGCCGCGTCGGCCGTTTCCTCCGCCGCTTCCGGCGGCGCGTAGCGTTCGGCGACGTCCAGGATCTGCCGGACGAGATCGCGCACGCGGCTGGTGGGCGGGCCGTCGGCACCAGCCTTGGCGTCGAGGATCTCGCCCATCGCCGCCCATTCGCGCAGTGCCGCGCGGCCGAGCGCGCGGATGGCGGCGAACCGCGCACCACCGGCGGCCCGCGCCGCCGCCTCCATGTCCGCGTAGGGCAGGACGCCGGCGGCAATCCGCTGCTTGACCCGCTCGGCATCGCCAATGCCCGCGAGTTCGGCGGACTGCTCGTACTGCCAGAACGGGACGTTGGTGCCGTCCTGCCGCGTGAACAGCACCAGCTTGCGCAGCGGCTGGATCAGCGTGCCGTCGCCGCCCTCGCCGTTGAGGCCCGTGACGGGTGCCACGCGCGTGGCGATGCCGTCCTCATCGGGCACGGGATAGAGGTTCTGATCCCAGAACGCCTCGGCCAGCCCGGCGATCAGGCGCGCGCCCGCGGCGAGACCCGAAAGCCCGTCGCTGCGCACCAGTGCCTCGGTGAGCCAGGCCGCGAGTTCCAGGTCCTTTGCCTTCTCGGCCAGTGCGGCAAGCACGAGTTCGCGCACGGTCCGCCATTGCGCTGGCGGCGGCGTCTCGACGTCCGGGTTCTCGTCGGCGGCGCGCTCGGCGGCACGTGCCTCGGCACGCGCGTCGCGCAAACGGTAGTAGATTGATTGCGGCGAGAAATCCTCCCGCAGATCGACGCCCGCCGGCGCGTCGCCGGCGATCGGCTGCAGCAACGCCGCGACGTCGATCCCATCAGGCCCGTCGGCCATGATCGCCTCTCCCCGAAACGTCCCCGCGCCCATTCTGTGCGCAACCGCCAACGCCAGCAATCCCGTCCTTGCGCCTCTTCACGCTGTCATACGGTTCACTCTGGACTCATTGCCGATGCCGCCCCTAGGCTGCGCGCCGCCCGCGGGCAACGACCGCGCGCACAGGGGAGGCGGTATGGCGGCAATCGACCTGAAGGCTCTGGTTGGGCGGCTCGACGATCATTGCCGCCGCGCACTGGAGGCAGCCGCCGGGCTCACGCTTTCGCGCTCGCACTACAACGTCGAGCTCGAGCACTGGCTCGTGAAGCTCGCCGACGGCACCGACACCGACATCGCCGCGATACTGCGTCATTACGAGGCCGATCACGGTCGGCTGATGGCCGACCTCAACCGCGCGCTCGACCGGCTCAAGACCGGTAACGCCCGCGCCCCCTCGCTCTCGCCCGAAATCGTCGAGGTGGCGAAGCAGGCCTGGCTGTTCGCCTCCGTCGAGCACGGGCTGTCGCGGGTCCGCTCGGGCCATCTGCTTTGGGCAATGCTGGCGGATGAGACACTGTCTCGCCACACGCGCGATATCTCAGGGCAGTTCGGCCGCATCCAGGCCGACGCGCTCAAGCGCGACCTGCTCACCATCACGCGCGACAGCGTCGAGGCGGCGAGCGTCACGACCTCGGTCGATGGCGCGCCGGCAACCGGCGGCGAGGGCGACCCCGGCGCGCCGCGGCCGGCCGGTTCCGGGGCGCTCGATCAGTTCACCATCGATCTGACGGCCCGCGCGCGCGCGGGCAAGATCGACCCCATCCTCGGCCGCGACACCGAGATCCGCCAGGTCGTCGACATCCTCACCCGGCGGCGGCAAAACAACCCGATCCTCACCGGCGAGGCCGGCGTCGGCAAGACCGCGGTGGTCGAGGGCTTCGCGGCGCGCATCGCCCAGGGCGACGTGCCGCCGGCGCTCAAGGACGTGATCATCCGCACCCTCGACCTTGGCCTGCTGCAGGCCGGCGCCGGCGTGAAGGGCGAGTTCGAGAACCGGCTCAAGTCGGTGATCGAGGAAGTCAAGGCGAGCCCGAAGCCGATCATCATCTTCATCGACGAGGCGCACCAGCTGATCGGCGCCGGCGGCAGCGCGGGGCAGGGCGATGCCGCCAACCTGCTGAAGCCGGCGCTCGCGCGCGGCGAGCTGCGCACGATCGCCGCCACCACCTGGGCCGAATACAAAAAGTATTTCGAGAAGGATCCGGCGCTGACCCGGCGCTTCCAGGTGGTCAAGGTCGAGGAGCCGTCGGAGCCGATCGCGATCGCGATGGTGCGCGGCATCGTTGCCACGCTCGAGAAGCACCACGGCGTGCGCATCCTCGACGACGCCGTGGAATCGGCGGTGAAGCTCTCCGCCCGCTACATCCCCTCGCGCCAGCTGCCGGACAAGGCGGTCTCCCTGATCGACACCGCCTGCGCGCGCGTGGGCATGAGCCAGGTGGCGATGCCGGCGGCCCTCGAGGATCGCATCCGCCGGCTCGACCTCATCGACACCGAGGTCGCGATCCTGGATCGCGAGATGGCCGCGGGCCTGCCGCATGAGGCACGCCGCGCCGAGCTGATCGAGGAGCGCGCCAAGGTCGAGGCCGAGCGCGCGGCGCTCGAGGAGCGCTGGACGACGGAGAAGGAACTCGCCGCCCGGATCGGCGATATCCGCGCCTCGATCGAGGACCCGGAATCGAAGGAAGACAAGGACGCGCTGCGGGCGAATCTCGCGGAAGTGTCCACCGCGCTGCGCGAGCTGCAGGGCGAGACGCCGCTGATCTACCCGGTGGTGGACGGGCAGGCGGTCGCCGAGATCGTCGAAAGCTGGACCGGCATTCCCGCCGGGCGGATGCAGTCCGACGAGATCCGTACCGTGCTCAACCTCAAGGAGGCGTTGCAGAAGCGCATCGTCGGCCAGGACCACGCGCTGGACGCGGTGGCGCAGGCGATCCGCACCAGCCGCGCCAAACTCACCGATCCGCGCAAGCCGATCGGCGTGTTCCTCATGGTGGGCACCTCCGGCACCGGCAAGACCGAGACCGCGCTGGCACTCGCCGACCTGCTCTATGGCGGTGAACAAAACATGACGGTCATCAACATGACCGAGTTCAAGGAGGAACATAAGGTCAGCCTGCTGATGGGCTCGCCGCCTGGCTATGTCGGCTACGGCGAGGGCGGCATCCTGACGGAGGCGGTGCGCCGGCGCCCCTATTCGGTGGTGCTGCTCGACGAGATGGAGAAGGCGCATCCCGGCGTGCAGGACGTCTTTTTCCAAGTGTTCGACAAGGGCAACATGAAGGACGGGGAGGGGCGGGACATAGACTTCAAGAACACCGTCCTGATCATGACCTCCAACGCCGGCACCGACCTCATCGCCAAGCTGTTCGCCGATCCCGAGACCGCGCCGGATGCGGCCGGCCTCGCCGAGGCGCTGCGGCCGGAGCTGATGAAGTACTTCAAGCCCGCCTTCCTTGGCCGGGTGACGCTCGTGCCCTACTTCCCGCTCTCGGACGAGATCATCCGCAAGATCGTGGTGCTGCAGCTCGACCGCATCAGGCGGCGCGTGCGCGAGGCCTATCGCGCCGACTTCGCGTACGACCCGGCGCTGGTCGAAACGATTGCCGCGCGCTGCACGGAAAGCTCCTCCGGCGCGCGTAACATCGAGAACATCCTCTCGCGCACCGTGCTGCCGGAACTGTCGGCGGAGGTTCTTGCCCGCCTCGCCGAAGGGGGCGGTGTCAACCGCCTCACCGTCGGTGTGGAGCCGTCGGGGTCTTTCGTCTATACGGTCAGCTAAGGGAGACGTTGATCGCAGACGAACGCCACCACCGGATAAGCGTGCCGCGCCTGGGCTCGGCGGCGCGTGGCTGTTTCAACCGCAACCGGTCACGCCTGCCCGGGTGACCGACAAAGAAACCAGGCCCGGCCCGGGCCCGCAGAGGAGATGAATGTATGGCGCTCTACATGAAGTATGGCAGCATCGACGGGGATGTCACCGCTGCCGGCCACGAGAAATGGATCGAGCTGCACTCGTTCCAGTGGGGCGTGGGCCGCAGCATTTCCTCCCCCATCGGTGCCTCGGCCGACCGCGAATCGTCCGCGCCCTCGATCAGCGAGATCTCGGTAACCAAGGATCAGGACAAGGCCTCGGTCAAGCTGCTCAGCGAAGCGCTGTACGGCGACGGCGTGAAGGCCACCATCGACTTTACCAGGACCGAAAAGGACAAACTCACCACATTCCTCACTTTCACGTTGGATGAGGTGATGATCAGCGGGTATTCGCTGTCGTCCGGCGGTGACCGTCCGTCGGAATCGGTTTCGCTCAACTTCACCAAGATCGAGATGAAGACGACGCCAACGGGCGCCGCGAACAAGTCGGAATCGCCGGAATCGACGACCTACGACATCACGAAGGCCAAAATCGTCTGAGACGGGCCGCGAGGTTCGCGGCCGCGTGGAAGCGACCGGATCGGGCGGCCTCGCCCGGTCCGGTTTTTTCTTTTCGCAGGCGGTTTCTTCCCGGGGCCGGTCTCCGCTGGCACGCCGCCGCTACGCGCCGGGGTCCATCACCGCCTCGACGACGATGGCGGTGACGTTGTCGGTGGCGTGCCGACGCAACGCCGCCTCCACCAGCGCCGCGGCCGGCGCACCGCCGGCGCCGAGCAGGGCGGCGAGTTCCGGTTCCGGCAGCGTTTTGTTCAGCCCGTCGCAGCACAGCAGGAACCGGTCGCCCGGCAGCGCGCGGTCGCTCACCTTGTCGAGCTCGGGCGGCGCGTCCTCGGCGCCGATCGCGCGCGTGATGACGTTGGCGCGCGGATGCCCCTCCGCCTCCTCCGCCCGCAGCATGCCGCTGTCCACCAGTTCCTGAACCAGGCTGTGGTCGCGCGTGAGCTGGTGCAGCGCGCCGTCGCGCAGCAGGTAGATGCGGCTGTCGCCGGCCCAGAGGCAGGCGAAATGGTTGTCGCGCGCCAGCAGCACCACCAGCGTCGAGGCAATCGTGGTGCGCGGGCCGCGCCGCGCCGCCTCGGCGCGCAGCGCGGTGTGGGTGGCGGCGACACGCAGGCGCACCTGGGCGAGCAGCTCTGAGGCCGAGAGTCCGGCCGGGATGCTTTCCAGCGCCTCGACCAGCATCGCCGAGGCGAGCTCGCCCGCCTCATGGCCGCCGGCGCCGTCGGCCACCGCCCACAGCCCGATATCGCTCCGCTCGACGAACGCGTCCTCGTTGTGGGTGCGTACCGCGCCGGGATGCGTGACGCCTTCGGAACGATAGTGCAGCCCGCTCACGGCGCCGTCTCCGCCCGCCGGGCGAGGAGCATGCCGGCAAAACGTTCCGCTTCCGGAAGGTCGTCGAGCGCGAGGCTTGTGGCCGGCACGCGGGGTGCGCCGTCCGTCCACCACCGCGCCGGCCCCGGCAGCTCCTTCGCGCCGTCCGGCGAGGGCGCGGCGGCGAGGCGCGCCGCGAGCTCCTCGGGCGTCATGTCGCTGGCAAGCGCCGCGAGTCCCGCCGCCTCCGCGGCCGCACGCCAGGCGCCGTCGTCAGCCGGCGGTGCCGCGTCCTCGGCAACAAAAGCAAGCGTGAGCGGGAACAGCCGTCCCACGCGATCGACGCTCGGCATCCACACGCCCAGCACCGCTGCGGACCCGCACTGTCCGCCGGGCAGCGCGAAATGCCAGATCGGCGCCTCCATCCAGGTGTCGCGCCAAGCCTCGCCGACCTGCGCGCGCACCGCCGGCAGCGTGGCGTCAAGCCAGGCGTTCCACGGATCCGTGAAGCCGCGCGGCAGCCCGAGTGCGAGGTGATCGCCGCGGCTCGGCAGCTTGCCGCAGAAGCCTGCCTGGCCGCGCGCCTCTCGCATCCCTCAGCGCACCGCGGGGCAACGGAACTCGTGCAGCACGCCGGGCGCGACCGGGTTGAGCACACTGTCGGCGCGGAGGTCGAAGGAGGCGCTCCGGCCGCCCTGCTGGAAGGTCAGCGTGTAGCGGTCCGACGACCCGGTCTGCGCGATGTTGCCCTGGTCGAACAGGCGGAACAGCGCCCAGGGACCGCGCGCCTCGATCACGCCGGTGGTTCCGGGCGAGGCCGGATCGAACACCAGCCGGACCAGGTTCATCCCGCTCGGGCCGGGCCAGGTGATCGGCGTGGACTGCACCGGGCCATGCGTGTTCGCCACCGTCACGCCGCCGAAGTCGATGCTCACCTCCTTCGCACCCGCATCGAGGCTCTCCGGCGTGATGTTGAAGCGTACCGCGGGCATCGTGCCGCCGCCGGCGAAGAACATGTCGCGGATCTGCGACGCGCGCTGAAATTCCGCCACGTCGGCGGCCGAGATCGGCGGCGGCACGCCGTTCGCCGGCTGCACCGTCCAAACCGGGTCCGACGTGTTCACGAACGGCCGGAGCTGGGTGTTGAAGAACGAATCGAGCAGCCCGCCGGGCGCAAACAGGCGCGCGAAATCGGCGAGCGGGATCTCGCTCGTCGCACCGGCGAAGAACGGGTAGCGCCCATCGACCGCGCGCTGGCACAGCGTGCCCGGCCCGCCGCTGCCGTTGAAGGCCGCCGCGACTTGGGCCTTGGCGCCGCCGCCGCGCAACGCGTCGGCACTCTGCGCGAGTGCCGGCAGCCAGCGCGAGACCGGCGCCGGCGCCTGGCTCGCCGCCGCGATCAGGAGCTGGCCGGGATCGCCGCCGGAAGCGAGCGCCGGCGCGCTGCCCGGTGCCGCCGCCGCGATCTGGCTCAGTTGTTGTTGCAGATCGTTGATCAGCTTGATGTCGGTGTCGATCGGCGCGCCGGGGCCCGTGCCGACGAAATCGAGCAGCGCCTTGAAGTGGTTGTCCACCGCCTGGCCGGGCGGCGGGGGCGGCGGCCCGGCCTGGTTGCCGAGCAGCCCCTTGAGCTGCGCCGCGGTCCCGCCCAGCTTCGCCGGCAGGGCCGGGACCTTGCCCGCGGCCTGCGCGCCCGCCGGCGGCTTCGGCGGCACCGACAGTGCCACCTGGTGCGCCGCCGAAACCAGCAGGCTGCGCATCGGCGATTGCGGCGAGCCGAGCACGTAAAGCTCGCGCACCGCCTCGCCAAGGCTGGTCAGCGGTGCGATGTTGAGGTCCCCCAGCATCGCGTCCCAGGCCTTGATATACCCCGCCGTGTAGAGCGCGATCACGTCGTGCTCGAGGTTGACCATCTGCGGGCCTGTCGGGTTGATCTGCGCGCTGGTGCCCAGCACCCAGCTTTCGCGCGCCACTTCCTTCACCGCCGTCGGCAGCGAGGGCAGCACGATCTTGTAGAAGCCGGCGCGCGTGTAGAGGCCCGGGATGCCGTCGGTCAGCGGCTTGCCCGAGGCGCGCACGAAGAGCGGCGCGCCGGAGGCGCCGAGCGCTTCGCCCGGCGTCCACGGCGGCACGTTCGCCGCCAGCGGCCGCAGGCGCGAATAGACGCGTTCGGCAAGGCTCACGCGGCTGAACGTGGCGCGCGCGTCCGCGATCAGCCTGCCGTCCAGTGGCACGGACGGCAGCGGGTTGGCGAGCAGCGCCGCGAGATGCTTCCCGAGGTCGGTGCGCAGCGCCTGGTTGCCGACGCCGGGATAGAGGTTGCTCCAGTCGAGCGTCATCCACTCGCTCACCAGCGCGGGGTCGAGCGGCCCCTGGTTGCCGAGCATGAGGTAGACGCGCGTCGCCTCGTAGGCGAACTCCGGCTTGTCCAGATTGCCGCGGATCTGGCCTTCCAGCCGCCAGATCAGCCGCGGCAGCAGCACGCGCTCCAGCGCCTGGCGATACAGTTCGCGAGAGGCGGCGCCGATCTTGGCGCGCTGCGACAGGCCGAGCCCGGCGCCAAGCACCGGATGGTCGTAGCCGTACGGCAATGCGCGCGCCTGGTCGAGCAGCGGCGCAATGGCGGCGAGATTGGCGTCATTCACCGGATCGAGCGGCAGCCTGGCGGCGGTGGCGCGATAGGAAGCGAGCGCTGCCTCGGCCTGCGTGATCCGGGTGTTGCTCGCCCGGTTCTCCATCCACAGCGCCGCAACGGCGCCGACGGTGACCAGCGCGATGGCGGTGAAGGCCACGCCGCGGATCAGTGCCTGCCGTCGCGCCGCACCGGGGCGTGCCGAGACCAGCATCGCTTCCCCGAACACCACGTCGCGCAGCAGACGGCCGAGGAAATAGCTGCGTCCCTGTTCCGGGCGCAGGCTCGGAGCGCGGCGCTGATCGACGCCGAACGCGCGCGACAGCGCGCCGGTCAGCCGGTCGATCGGCGTGCCCTCCTGCGTGCCGGAGGTGAGGTAGACGCCGCGCAGGAACGGCGCCGGGTCGAGCTTGGAGCCGCCGAACGCCTCGGTGAGGAAGCTGGTGACCGGCGCCTCGAGCGAGGCGACCTGCGCGGGGAACCCGGCGATGAGTGCCCGTCGGTCGGGGCTGCGCTCGGCCTGCAGCCGGTCGAACAGTCGCTCGCCGAGGCGCTTGACCAGCGCCTGGAACTCGGCCGCGAAGCCCGCCACCGGTCCGGCCTCGCCGGGCGCGATCGGGAACGTCGCGCCCCAGACCTGGTCGCGCCGCTCGCGGTCAAGGTCGTCGAAATACTCGGTGAAGCCGGCAAGCAGGTCGGCCTTGGTGAACAGCGCGTAGACCGGCAGCCGCACGCCGAGCCGGTCGGTCAGTTCCTTGATGCGCCGGCGGATGGCGCGGGCATGGGCGCTGCGCTCGGCCGCGGGCGCCGTCGCGATGTCGGCGATGGAAATCGCCACCAGCACGCCGTTCAGCGGCTGGCGCGAGCGGGTGCGGCGCAGCAGGTCGAGAAAGCCCTCCCACCCGGCGCGATCCACCGCGGCGTCGGAATCCTGCGTGGTGTAGCGCCCGGCGGTGTCGATCAGCACCGCATTCTCGGTGAACCACCAGTCGCACATCCGCGTGCCGCCGATGCCCGCGACCGCCCCCTGGCCCATCTCGGCGGCGAGCGGGAATTGCAGCCCGGCGTTGAGCAGCGCCGTGGTCTTCCCCGCGCCGGGCGGGCCGATGATGACGTACCACGGCTGCTCGTAGAGATAGCCGCGCGTGCCGCGGGCGCGCCGCAGCAGGCCGAGCGCGGTGGTGAGCTTCTCGCGCAGCGCCGCGACTTCCTCGGCGGAGGCGTCCGGTCCCTCCTGCGCGGTCGCGGTGGCGCCGGCGACGATCGCGGCATCGGCGTTGCGCTTGCGCCGCGAGATCCAGAAATTCACCCCGAACCACACCAGCACGATCACCACGACGATCGCCAGCCGCACGACCCAGCTCGCGAGCGGCGCCAGCAGCGGCCCGAACAGCCAGATCAGCACCGCCACGATCGCGGCGCCGAGCCCGGTGAGGAACCAGCGCGAGAGCAGCCAGCCCAGGATTGTCTTCATCGTTGCGTCCTCAGCCCTGCCTGCTCAACCCTGCCGCCGCAGCACCACCTCGATGCGCCGGTTCTGCTCTCGCCCCGCGGCGGTGGCGTTGCTGGCGATCGGGTTGGCATCGGCGCGGCCCACGGCCTGGATGCGGGCGGGCTCGGCGAAGGTCTTGAGGATGATGGCCCGCGCCGCGTCCGCCCGCTTCGCCGACAGCACGAAGTTGGAGGGGAACTGCACCGTGTGGATCGGCTCGTTGTCGGTATAGCCATACACGATGACTTGGCCCTTCTCGGTCTTGAGCGCGCTGCCGATGCGTTCCAGTGTCGGGATGACCTTGGATTCCACCGTCGCGCTGCCCGAGGCGAACATGCCGGTGTTGCGGATGCGCACGATCGGCATCTGTTCCGTGCCGAGAACGGTCACCAGCCCCTCCTTGATTTCCGGGGCGAGGAAGCCGCGCAGCCGCTCGAGGATGCCCGGCCGCGCCGGCGCCGGGGGCGGTGGCGGCGGCACCACCGGGGCGGCGCGCACCAGCCGCGGCATGGCGGTGGGCGGCGCGTTCACCAACGCCTCGAACAGCCCGTCGGAACGCGCGTTGAGGCTGCGCGAGAAGCCAAGGAAGGCCAGCGCCACCACCAGCACGCCGGCCACCGCCGCGACCCACACGGGCAGTCGCGCGCGCGCCGGCCGGTAGGGAGCCGCAACCCCCTGCCAATGCGGCGACAGCCCGGCCTCGGCCGCCCCGCGCTGGCGGGTGATGATGGTGTAGAGATCCTCGCGGATCCGCTCGAGCTCGCCCTGCCCGCGCGGCGAGAGCCGGTACTGGCCCTGGAAGCCCAGTGCGAGGCACATGTACATGAGCTCGAGCACCGGCAGGAAGCTGCCGGGGTTCTGCCGCAGCTGCGCGAGCACGGAGAAGAAGCGCTCGCCGCTGCGCACTTCCTGGTGAAAGGTCGAAACGAGCGAGCGCGTGTCCCACGCGCTCTGGCTGCCCCAGGGCGTGTTGAGCACCGCGTCGTCGAGGCTGGCGCACAGCGCATAATGCGCCGGGCGCAGCAACTCCATCGGGATCTGCGCGTCGCGCGCCGCGGCCTCGAACTGGCGCATCTCGCGCACCGCCCGCTCGCGCAGCTCCGCGGGGTCCGGCTGGTTCAGCGTGTTGCGCAGCCGCGCGAGCAACTGCAGCAGCGGCGCCGCCGCGGCGAGCAGCGGCGAGGTGCCGAAGCGGATCTGCTCGGCTCCCTCGGACAGCATGGGCGGCGGTGCCGCGAACCCGCCACCTGGCCCCGCGGGCGCGCCGCCGCCGAAGCCGCCGCCCAGGCCACCGCCCAGCCCACCGGGCGCGCCGCCGCCGGGCGGAGGCT